>JAZUKT010000181.1:0-6884 GCA_045643445.1 Eubacteriales bacterium | reverse complement strand
AGAGAGAGCAGAAAGAGCACCGCGAGAAAAACGGCTGATTTGCGCGTCATAGGGTGCTCCTTTCGGACGTCAGTCCATTGATACGCCAGAGCGATTCCGGCAGCAGATTCATGATCCAGCCGGTGAGCGTTCCGCAGAGGAGCGCGGCGGCGAAGAGCACCGGGGCGTAGGACAGCACGGCCGATCCGAACAGAGCCGTTGCGGCGGCGAGCTGGCCGAGATTATGCGCGGCGGCCGAGCAGAGCGATATGCCCCAGAAACTGAAGCGCGGCGCGACGACCGGGCGTGTCAGAACGCTCAGCACGAGCAGGACGAGCAGTCCGCCGGCGAGCGAAAACAGCAGAGAAACGGGATTGCCGAACAGGAGAAACGTGATGAGGATCCGGGCGGCGGAAACGATCGCGGCGTCTCCGATCGAGCAGCGATGCGCGGCCGCGGTGACGGCAAGATTGGCGAGTCCGAGTTTGAAGCCCGGCAGCGGGATCAGCCCGACCGGCAGAATGGCCTCGACGAAAGATAAGAGCAGCGCCGCACCGAGCAGAACGGCATCCGCCGCCAGCCGCGATACGCGCTTATCCGACGATAAAGTCTTCATCGGCCTGTCCTCCTCCCGTCACTTCGATCACGATCCGGCCGGGCGCACAGACGATGGCCTCGCCCGTTTTCCCGATCGCGCCGGTCTGTCGGCAGACGCCGTCCGGGCAGTCGGATTCGGTCACGGCGACCGTACCGTCTTTGACCGTCACGGTGAGATGAATGCCGTTCGATTCGACCGGGATGACGCGATCCTCGTTCAGCGAATAGGAGAGGACGCCGTCCGGGGTCGTCACGGTGAAGGATCCGCCCGCCTTGGCCGGGAAGAGCAGAGGGCGCAGAAAGAGAAAGGCGGTGACGGCGGCCAGCAGCAGAAGAACTGCGAGATCCGCGACAGTGCATCTTCTCTTCGGAATCGGTTTCATGCGTCCCCCGTGTTCGTGAACAAAAATATCCTACTTTATTATACACGAATCCGCCCGATAAGTCAAGAGATTCGCGCTGTTCCGAGCCGTTCGGCGCACGAAAAAAGGCAGCCTTCGGACGGAATCCGGGACTGCCTGAAATCGGCGGAAAAACGGGTCAGAGAGCGTCGCGGCGGTCGCGGCTTGCCTTCACGAGATAGAAGACGAACGTGAGCACGGCGGCAGCGGCACCGATCGGGAAACCGAGGACGCCGGAGAGCCGGAATCCCTCGGGAGCGACGAGGATATAGGTCACGCTGACGGCGGTCATGAAGGCGGCAGGCAGCGCGGTGAGCAGGGAAGCATAGCGTTTTTTGCCGTTTTTGATGAGGTACGCGGTCGCCGTCCAGAGCGAAAGCATGGCGAGCGTCTGATTGCTCCAGGCGGAATAGCGCCAGAGTACGTCGAAGTTGATCTGCGTCATCACGCCCGCGACGGCGAACATCGGCAGGGAGAGAAGCAGACGGCGGCTGGTCTTCGTCTGATCGAGGCCGGTCCATTCGGCGAGCGACAGACGTGCCGCGCGGAAAGCGGTATCGCCCGAGGTGATCGGACAGACGACGACGCCGATGACGGCAAGGATCCCGCCGATTCTGCCGAGCAGATTAACGGAAATATCGTAGACGACGCCGGACTGGCCGAGGGAGGCGATGGCGTCCTGCAGAAGGGAGGTCGTTCCGTAGAAGGCAACACCGGCCGCCGCCCAGACGAGGGCGATGACGGATTCCGAAAGCATTGCGCCGTAGAAGACCTTGCGGCCGACCTTTTCCGACGTGATGCATTTGGCGATCATGGGAGACTGCGTGGCGTGGAAGCCGGAGATGGCGCCGCACGCGACGGTCACGAACATGAACGGCCAGGGAGAGAGCCCGTCGGGATGCAGATTCGTGAGGGTGATTTCGGGGATCGTGCAGCCGTTCCCGATGAGGCCGCCGACGATGCCGACCGCCATGACGATCAGGATGACGCCGAATATGGGATAGAACCGGGCGATGATCTTGTCGATCGGCAGGATGGTGGCGAGAACGTAGTACACGAGAATGACGATGAGCCAGAACGTTTTGCCGAAGGCGGCGGGCGTCAGGGAGGCGAGCAGCGTGGCCGGACTCGTGATGAAGACCGTGCCGACCAGGATGAGCAGCACGAACGAGAGGATGCGCATGATCCAGCGCATGACTTTGCCGAGATAGAGGCCGGACAGCTCGGAGACGGAGAGACCGCCGTTGCGGCAGGAGATCATGCCGGCGTAATAATCGTGGACGGCGCCGCCGAAGACGGAACCGAGCACGATCCACAGAAAGACGATCGGGCCGAAAACGGCGCCCATCAGCGCACCGAAGATCGGGCCGGTCCCGGCGATGTTCAGAAGCTGGATAAGGAACGCTTTCCACGTCGGGAGCGGTACGCAGTCCACGCCGTCACAGTGCGCGACCGCGGGCGTCTGCCGGTCATCCGGCGCGAAAACCTTATCGGCTAGGCGGCCCCAGACGAAGTAGCCGCCGATCAGAACGCAGAAAGAAAGAATAAGTGAGATCATGAAAACCTCCGATGTCAGACGGAATACACTTTATTATATCACGGCTGTCGGGATTTGTAAATGAAAAACAAAAAAGAACGACCGAAGCCGTTCTTTTCTATGATCATGTCGTTTGGTCAGCAAAAACCGTTTTAATCAGCGTATCCCTTCTATCGAGGAACAGCGTCCTGTTTTTCATGGATCGGCAGATGGATTTTTTCCAAGCATCTCATCAATGGAAACGCCGAGTAACTCCGACAGATCCGACAGCAGGAAGAGATCGGGATAGCACCGTTCCCTCTCCCATTTTGAGACAGCCATGGCGCTGACGCCGAGCCGTTCCGCAAGCGCCTGCTGTGTCAGTCCGTGCTTTTTACGGTAGTCGAAAATAAACTTGCTGATGTGAATATCGTTTTTCATTTGATTCTCTGATAGATTTCCCGGTCTCGTGTCATCATGCCGAATGCGATCATTTCTCGGCGGATGGTGCAGAAATCATCATGATACTGTAAAATGATTTCATTGACTTCTTTTTCACTGTATGCCCGATCAAAATCAAATTCCTTCACGATTTCGGCAAGAACGATTTCACGTTTCTTTCGCTGTGATGGGATTTTTGTCAGCCTGCCATATTTGAAAAAGCTTGCGACCACCGCTTTTTTGTATTTTTTTTCCGTATCCGCCTCAGATTCGTCCTGTTGGATCAGCTCGTATAACGGTTTTTCAAAGATTTCCCGATTGATGGAATATATGATGTAAAATTGTGAACGGCAGCCGTGCACAGCGCCCGCTTCCTCCAGTTTTTTCAGATGATAGCAAACGGTGGCAGGCGTCAGCGACAACTCACAAGCCATCTTTTCCACATAGGAATCCTCCCTTAAAAGAATACCGAGAATGGCAAGACGGGATTCATCGGCAAGGAGTTTTAACAATTCCGTATGACGGCTCATATTATTCTTTCCCCCTTGTCTGCCATGCTTCACGCAAACATTCTTTTGCAAACTGTAACCCGCTCGCGCGAACATCCAATTCGGTTTCTTCCCATGCCGAGGCTTTGGGCCGTTTTGCTTCAAGCTTGGCAAGTTCCTTGTCGGCAACAAACAGCATCACCGAATAAAGGCTGAAATCAGGCTTTTGGAGCAGCGGTACGGTCTCATATATGGCAAGATTTTCCGCGTTTTTCTTAAACATTTCGTCATACGGCGGAAACAGGTAATGCGTTTGTTCAAGGTTCCTTGTCTTTCTTCCCCAGTTATTATTGTAAAGAGTCGAATGGATCAAAGACACCACGGCATAGCGATACTTTGCGCATTTGTATTCTGCCATGTTTTCTTTTTTGCGGACGGGATCTTTGTCAAGGGAGCCGGTATAATCACAAAGTCGTTGGATTTCCTGGTCAAGCAAATGATCCGCGGCAATAAAAAACGCAGAATCCCCGACCACTTTTCCGTTCGAAATCTGAATCAGGTTTTCGTTCATCGTGTTTCCTCCCAAAATATATGCTGCATCGAATTCCTGCTGCGCGCTGCACTGATTGATATTATACACATCAAATCACTTTTGTCAATAGTGTTTTGATGTGCATCTAATAATATAAACAAATGGTTTAACTGATTCGATGAGGCGAAATCACACCTCAAAAGGCGGAAGACACGGCTGAGTACACAACATCGACTTGTTTAGGCTTTCCGTTTTTTCAGAGAAAAACAAAAAGAACGACCGAAGCCGTTCTTTTTATTTTATGCGGAAGACGGGACTTGAACCCGTATGGAATGCTCCACACGCCCCTCAAACGTGCGCGTCTGCCAGTTCCGCCACTTCCGCATAGCTGACTTTTTCCGTCAACGCCGTTATTATAGCACCGCCATCCGGCTTTGTCAAGAGGTTTTTGAAAAAAACTGCCGCGACTTTACTTTCCGTCGGAAACGTGGTATAATCGGGGTGACATTTTACGACGGGAGGCAGGTTCTGCGGGGATCCGCGGTTCCGGGAGCACACATGAATACCGATAAACTCTTGCGCGGCAATTTCGGCGTCTTCAATCATTATCTTTTCGGCGATGAAAACTGGGTCGAAACGACGAACGCCCTCGACGTCGAGCGGCTTGCGGAACGGATCGCGGCGACCGGCGCTTCCCGCTATTTCATCACGATGATGCAGGGCAGCCGCTATATGCTCGCGCCGAATGCGACCTACGACGAGATCGCCGGAACGAGACCGGGAGAGGCCTGCGCCGTCCGCGACGTGCCGATGGAACTCGGGCGTGCCCTTGAACAGTACGACATCGACCTCTACCTCTACTACACCGGCGACGGTCCGTACAAGGATCCCGTGCTCGGCGAACGGTTCGGGCTGAATCAGGTGCGCGACAACATGGACGAGGCGTTCGTGGCGCGCTGGGCGTCCGTTCTGCGGGAATACAGCCTCCGCTACGGGGATCTCGTCAAGGGCTGGTGGATCGACGGCTGCTACAACTGGCTCGGCTATAACGACGAACTTCTCAAATACTATCACGCGGCGGCGAAGGCGGGCAATCCCGATTCGCTCGTGGCGACGAACGGCGGCGTGCCGAAGGTGATCCCGCTGAAGCGCTGCTCGCTCGACGAATACACCTGCGGGGAATTCAACGATTTCACCGTCGTGCCGGGATCCCGCTATACGGAGGACGGCGCGCAGATGCACATTCTCGCCCCGCTCGGTTCGTTCGGCGACGATCGGCCGGAGGGCGCGTGGCATATGCGCGGGCTGAAACGGGAAGCCGGCTATCTCGCCGATTATATCCGCCGGCTGAAGGCGGTCGGATGCTCGCTCACGATCGACATTTACGTTGACCGGGACGGCTCGTTCGACGACGAACAGGCGGCGGCGCTCTCGAAGGTCTGCGAACTGCTCGGACAGTGAACCGGTCCGGCTTTTGCAATCGAAAAAAGAACGGCTTGGGGCACCCTCCATAAGGAAGGTGCCCCAAGGTGGCCTTTGTATCTAAATTAAATATTGTTTTGTTAAGACGGTGTAACCTTATCGGTTATGCCGTTGTTTACTTTTACGCACCTTTACAAAGTGCGTAACCCACTATGACACTTTCAGCAAGGCTGAAAAGATGTCAGTGGATATTTATGAAAAGATAGTAAACGGGTAACGAGAAGCAAAGAATGCTTTATTGAAACATAATATTTCCTGTCGATGTTATGATCTCACATTTCCCGCCTGCCGTAGTCTTTGGAACGGAGATATTGCCTGTAGATGTTTTAGCAACAAATACCTTTTCGGTAAGTAATGAACCGGTAACGTCACCCGTACTTGTTTTTACGAAAATCTCGGCTGAATCCGAACTATCAAATACAACATCCCCCGTGCTTCTCTCAATAGAAAGCTTTCCTGTGGCAATTACATTCTTCAAAGAAATACCGCTTGTTCTTCCTGTTGAGAGAAGGTTTTGGCACGTGACATTCTTCACGTTCACATCACCGGTGGTAGTGCTTACTTTCATATCGCCCGTACAAGTTACATTAGAAACGATGATTTTGCCGGTTGAAGACGAAAGGTCAAGTGTACCCACCGACATATTATTAACCCTAATATCACCGGTGCTTAGAGAAATAACCGCACTGTCAACCTTGATTTCATTTGGTATCTCAATGTCTCCGGTGCTTGCTTTAATAATGATGGAGGCATATTCGGTTTTGGGAAGATAGACGGATACTTTGGGCGAATGAACACTGAAACCGATATGTTCATACCACTCTCTGTCATCCGCGGCACTTATAGTCAGCGTGCCATCCTGAACACTCACGGAATGTTTCATTTTGTTCTCTTCATAGCAAACCACTCTGCATGTGTTGTCATCAGAAACATCGAAGAGAATGTCCGCAGTATCTGTATTCAATTTTATGTTGCTGAATTCTTCGCTTATCTTATAGGTGTTCGTTTCATATTGATCGGTACTCAGACGAGAAAAATCCCAATGGTATGCCGTCATTACGGCTGCAAACAGTATCAATCCGATCATCACGAGAGAAGCCGCTGCAATAAGCCATTTTTTAGCGCTCTTACTCATTGTGTTTCCTCCTTTTTGATAAAGCAGTTTTTAACCCATATCGCAAGTTTCTTTGTAAGATTTAAAAAACCTTTTGTTGCGGCCTTACATCCGAAGAACATGAAAACAGAAAGTCCCACACAGGCCATTCCGGCTCCTATCATGGCAATTCCCGTGAGACCGTTACCGCCTGTGACAAGATTAACACCTGCCGCTATACCCGCTGCCAAACCGCAAGCCGCAAAGGAAGCAAATGCAGCCCATAAAACAATGCTCACAGACCATAACTCAACATAAAGTAAAAGAATAACGGCAAAAGCAACAATCAGAAGAG
>JAZUKT010000180.1:0-3617 GCA_045643445.1 Eubacteriales bacterium | reverse complement strand
TCTTCGGTCATGTAGGGGTTGTGGAGCAGTTTGGCGGTCATATAGCCGCGCAGTTCGCCGAATTCGCAGCTGTCGCCCTGATACGCGCCCTGCGAGAAGACGCCCGCCACGCCGTTTTCATAATAGAAGCGGATATCGTCGGCAAGGACGTTGAAGTTCGGGAACGGCATGATGTAATACGAGAAGTCGGTGACGTAGTCCCAGATGTAGATTCTGTCGCAGACCTCGCCCCAGCCTTTGATGCCGTTGCCGAGCGTCTTGCTCATTGTGCAGGTTTCGTCGATGATCGGGTGGAAGTTGCATCCGCTGTTGGTGCAGATGCGGATAACGACATTGTCGCGCGGAACCGTCACTTTCGGTGCGCGGAAGGTGTCGTGATAGGCCAGCGTGGAGATCGCCACGTCGGGATAATCCGGCTCGATCTCTTCGGCCAGCCGGTTGATGAAGCGGAGCACCGTACCCATGTAGCTCTTTTCCTCGCGCAGGACTTCGCGGCACTTTTCGCACTTGCAGAACGGCACTCTGTCGCCGTCGCCGTCCATCTGCGAGACGGAGATGAGTTTCGTATCCGGCTTGGCTTCGAGGATCGCGCGGACGTTTTTCAGTACCGTCTGATACAGTTCCTCATCGCAGAAGCACGGCTGACCTTCGGCGTTCTCGATCTCGCCGAGCGTATTGATCGTATGGACGAAATAGTCCTGATCATAGCCGATCTCGCCGCCGAACTCCGCCGGGATGTCCACGCCCCAGTGCTCGATGGCGTTCAGCATCCGCTTCGAGGCGGCTTCCGGCTTCATGTATTCCCACCAGTACACGCAGCGGTACTCGAAATACTGCGTATAGGCGTAGTCGAGGTTGTCGATCGCGATCCCGTCGGACGGAATGACGTAATCGGTATCCGACGTGAGGAAGCGGAGACCGAGTTCGTCTTCGAGGAAGCCGTACACGCCGTACAGTGCGCCGCGCGTCCGTCCGCCGGAGATGGTGATACCGTCGTCGTCGGATTTGTAGGCGTAATTTTCGGTATCCTCTTCGGTCGTCGTGATGGCGATGCGCTTGCCGTCAGCCGATGCGTCGGTGGTCACGGGCAGATCGAGGCCGGTGGCCAGTTTGATATATTTGGCGAGTTCGTTTGCGGCGGTCTTGACCGATGCGCCGTCGTCTTCCGAATAAAGGATATGGAAATCCTTTAGTGCCGCGCCGTCGATGGTGACGGATTTGACGGGGGCGTCGGTTTCTTCAGCGGCGGGTGTGGTTTCGTCAGGTGTGACGGAAGTATCGTCCGCCGGGTCTGTGGTTCCGGTGCAGGAAGCCAATGTGCCGAGGCACAGGGCAGCGGCAAGAAGGAGGATCAGCAGTTTCTTCATGGGATGTGCTCTCCTTTTGGGATGTTTTTCTTTATTTTAACATAATCTGTGCGGTTTTACAAGAATTATTTATGGGGATTTTTGTTGGAAAGTGTGCGGACTTTCCTGGTTTTATTTTTTTGTCCTCCGCGGACGGCGCACAAGAGGTGTTCGCGTGACACCTCTTGTGAATCACCACGCCAAAGAGGAACCGTCGCAGGCGACATGGTTCCCCTTTGGAATCCTCTCCTGCCGCCTACCGGCGGAAATGAAGTTTAAGGGACAGGCCGGAAGCGAGCAAAGAGCCTTCGTTCATGAAGCGAGTGCAGAGCAAAGTTTTCATAACGGCAAAGCCGAGAGCCATAGGTATTTTGTTGACATAAACACAAAAGCGTTAGGACGCTGATCGAACGGCACAGCCCTAACACTTTCGTATTTACTTTGTTTTACCTATTCCATTCAGAAGTTTTCGCCAGGCCTTTTCCAAAAGGCCGCGTTCTCCTCGTTCTCCCTCGTTCCCCTTACCAGTCGAAGGGGTTGCAGTCGATGGTTTCGGAGGTCACGTAGGACTCATGGACGCGCATACCGAAGGAGTCGATGCGGGAGCGGAGGTTTCTGACCTGTTCGGTAATGGAATTACGGACGTTTTCGTCTTCGGAGCTGATCATTTCGTCATAGAGGACGGTGAGGCGGATATAATCGCACGAGACGCGGGTTCTTTGGACGTGATTGAGGATCTTCTCGTCATCGGCGAGCGCTTCCGCTTCATCGAACAGCGTGACGAGCCAATCGCTCTTTTCGCGGATCATATCGGGATCGACGACGTCTTCGTACCGGTTATAGATCGAGAAATGTCCCCGCGTTTCGCCGCACGCCTGAATGAAGTCGATATAGGCGCGGATCTTTTCCCACGCGGAGCCGTAGTATCCCTTGAGGAACGTGTTGATCTCCTCTTCGTACTCCTCATCCGTCATGTACGGATTCTGCGCCAGCCGCGCGAGCAGGTACGCCCGCAGTTCGCCGAATTCGCCGTTTACGGAGTTGTAGTTGCCCTCCTCAAAGAGCCCCTTCACGTGATTGTCGGCAAAATAGCGCATATTGTCGCGCAGGACGTTGAGATTCGGGAACGGCATCAGATAGAACTTGAAGCTCGTGGTGTAGTCCCAGACCCAGACGTTGTCGCAGACCTTGCACCAGTTCTCAAGATCCCGCATCAGCGTGGCGTTATCCTCGTAATCGTCCGTTTGGATCGGGTGATTGAAGCAGCAGTTGATGGTGCAGACCTGAACGATGACGTTGTCGCGCGGCACCGTGACCTTCGGCGTCTGCTGAGAATCAAGATACGCGAGCGTATGGATCTTCACGTCCGGATATTCTTTCGCCACTTCGTCCGCAATGCGGTTGATGAAGCGGAGCATCGGCCCCATGTAGCATTTGTCTTCGCGGACGATCTTGAGGCAGTCCCGGCAGCGGCAGAATTCCGTATGTCCGCCGTCAAGCTGCGAGATCGAGATGATATCGGCGTCCGGCTGCTCTTCGAGAACCTTCATGACGTTCTTGAGCGTCGTCTGATACAGCTCCTCATCGCAGAAGCACGGCTGCTTCGTCGTATCGGTCAGTTCGCCGAGCGTGCCGATCGTATGGACGGAATAGCCGTCCGCGTACGAGATGCCGCCGCCCAGTTCTTCCGGGAAATTGCGGTGGTCGTTCGAGTTGATCATGCGCTTGGCGGAGATGTCCGCGTTGAAATATTCGCTCCAGTAGATATCGCGGAAGTCAAAATACGGCGTGTAGGAAACGTCGAGGCCGTCGAGCGTGATCGCGTCCGCCGGATCGATCACTTCCGTATCGACCGTGAGGAAATGCCAGCCGAGTTCGTCTTCGAGGAAATTATAGACGCCGTAGAGCGCGCCTCTCGTCCGTCCGCCGGAGATCGTGAGGCCGCCGTCGTCCGACTTGATCGTGAAGGATTCCGCGTCCTCTTCGGTTGTCGTGACGGCGATGCGCTTGCCTTCAGCCGATGCGTCGGTGGTGACGGGCAGATCGAGGCCGGTAGCGAGCTTGATATATTTCTGCAGTTCGGCCGCGGCTTTCCCGACGGACGGGCCGTCATCCTCCGAATAGAGGATATGGAACGCGGCGAGATCCGTGCCGTCAACCATAACGGATTTGACGGGCGCGTCCTCCGCGTAGGCGGCAAGCGGTTCGGATGCGTCGGGGGTAGTTTCGCCGGGTTCGGCCGGGGTTCCGGCACAGGCGGCCAGTGTGCCG
>JAZUKT010000179.1:0-2741 GCA_045643445.1 Eubacteriales bacterium | reverse complement strand
CCGTCTGCTGCGGCTGCGCTCCGGCCTGACCGCCGCACATTTCGCCGGCAATCCGCCCGATCACGTCTTCGAGATCCGCGCACAGCGACCCGAACGCCTCCGCGTCAAGCAGCACCGCCTTCGCCGAGCCCGTCAGTCCGCCGCTCTTTTCCTTCACGTCCACGTACCGTCCGCTGAGCCCCGCATCCATCGCGTCGAGCACGTCCTGCTCCTTGAGATAGACGCCGCTGCGCACGATCTTGCCGATCACTTCGTCCCGCGCTTCGTCCGCGTTCATCGGATGGCCGACTGTGACCATGTTCGGTCTCGCGGAAAAATACGCCGCTCCCGCCGGGATCCTTTCCGTCGATCCGCCGCCCGGCAGACCGTATTTCCAGATCGAGAAGAGATAGATGAGCAGCTGCACGTCCAGTCCGCGCTTCACCTGCTCGAGGGAGAAATTCTTCGATCCCGTTTTATAGTCAATGATGCGGACGAACTGTTTCCCGTCCGTTTCGTATACGTCCACCCGGTCCGCGACGCCGCGCAGGATGACCTCCGTTCCGTCCGCCGTGCGGAAGCGAAGCGGTTCGACCGATCCCGGCTGCCCGGTGCCGATCGGGAGCTCATACGCCGCCGGACGGAACCGCCCTGCCGCCAGCTCATCGACGAGCGCCCGCAGAAAGACGAGCACGTACCGCCGCAGCCGACGGATCAGATAATCGAGCCGCCCTTCGGAGATCGCCGATCTTCTTCCGCCGGTGGCCGCCGCCAGAGAACGCACGTAATCGTCAATGATGCCGTCCGCCGCGGAAGTGAGCGTCTCATCCGTCAGAGAGGAGAGATCCGCCCGCTGCTCCGGCGTCAGTTCGGCGAAAAAGCGCTCGAGCACATAGTGGATCAGCGTGCCGATGTCGTTCATGCCGAGTTCCGCCGCCATCTCCGGCCGTACCTTGACAAGGTAATGGCAGGTATAGTTGAACGGGCAGCTGACGAACGCATTGATCCGCGACTGCGACAGCGTGAACGGCTTCCCGTCCGTCGGGATCCGCGCCGCGATCCGGTCGTGTTCCGCCGTCAGCGGCACCTCCGTCTTTCTGTCGCGTCCGATAAGAGCGTACAGCGCCGCCTGTTCCGCCGGATCCGTCCGCCGCGCAAGCAGATATTCCGCCGTCGCCGGATGATAAACGATCTCGTCAAGCGGCATGGAGCCGAAGCGGACTTCCGCCCGTCTGCCGAGCTCCGTCAGGATCGCCCGGATCCGCCGTCCGCCTTCCGACCAGTCGCCGTCCTCTCCCGTCGGGGCAAGCACGTACAGTCTTTCCTTCGCCGCGGCGACTGCGCGATAGTACATGAAATACTCCCGTGCCGTTTCAGCCGCGCTGTCTGGTGTGCCGAGCGTGAGGCCGTGTTCCTCGAGCAGCAGTTTATCCCGGTCGCTGAAGAACGCGCCGCCGTCAGCCGCCGTACCCGGGAATTCGCCGTCCACCGAGCCGAGGATGATCACACAGCGCACCTCGTCGAATCGCACGGACGACGCGCTGCCGAGCACCACTTCGTCGAGCGCCGTCGGGATCGCGCCAACGTCCATGCACTGGGCGACGCGCGCGAACAGTCCCGCAAACCGGCCGGCATCGAGCGCCGTATCGCCGAGCGAGGACACCATACGATCAAGGATCCCGCACACGGCGTCCCAGCTTCCGCGGATCCGTTCGGCGTCCGCACCGAGTCCGCGTGCTTCGTAGGCCGCCGCGGTTACTTCAAGCCCTTCGTCCAGTCTGTATGCCTCGGCCAACGCCACCAGTCCCGCCGCAATCACGGGTACACAGGCCGCGCCGCCGTCAAATATCGTCAGAAATTCGTCGAGCGCCGGGATGACGAGCCGCCGTGCTTCGTTGGCCATCCCGAGCATCCGCCGTCCGGCATCGTCAAATTCGGCCTTATATCCCGCCGGATTCATCGTCCAGTCGCCGCCCGTGTAGAGCCGCCGTCCGCGGATGTTCCACGTCGCCGTGTACGTCTCGAACGCTTCGGCGAGAAACGCGGGATTCTCCGGCAGACCGAGCGGCGTCAGTCCCGTTTTCACGAGCCGGAGCACGTCCGCTCTCTGCCATCCGCCCGCACCCACGGTCAGCGCCGCGAGCACCAGCCGCACCGCCGGAGAAGTCGAAACGAGCGCCGTCTCCGACAGGAAGCAGGGGATATCATGCCGACGCAGGATCGGGCCGAGGATCGCCTCGCGCGCCTTCATATTGCGGGCAAGCACCACGATGTCCCGGCAGCGATAGCCCTCGTGCAGAAGCCGGTCGATCAGCGCGGCCGCCGCCTCTGCTTCGTCCGTTTTGTCGGCACAGCGGATCATCCGCACCGATTCCGAGAGCGGCATTTTTTCGATTTCGTCGGCCGTTTTCTCCGTGAGCGGCGTCTGATAGCAGAACAGCGACCGCTCGAGCGCCCGGAGTTCTTCATTCTCCCGATGGCGCAGATTTTCGCCGAATTCCGTGATGACGGGCTCTTTGCCCGCGCGTGCCGCGAGAACGGCCGCCCGTTTCAGAAAGTCCCGCGTCTCGCCGAACTGGATCTCGAACGGCTCGTTCTTCTGCGGTTTCGGGCAGCTGAACGTCACGGTCACGTCTGCGGCCTCGGCGAAAATTTCCGCGAGGATCCGCTCCTGCGGCGCCGTCAGCGAGAAGAACGAATCGACAAAAACGCTCTTGCCCGCAAAATACGGATGCGCCGCCAGCGTCCCGATGAGCGTATCG
>JAZUKT010000178.1:0-5698 GCA_045643445.1 Eubacteriales bacterium | reverse complement strand
ACGCTGCTGCCGCTTTTATATGTGCCCGTCGGTTACGTCGTCGGCATCCTCACCGTGCAGACGTTCCGCGACAGCTTCGCCGTCCGTGCACTCTATACGGGAGCATCCGCCGTCCTGCGCGCACTCTTCACCATCATCGCCGCCATGGCGACCTCCGGCGGACTCACGCTCGCGGCGCTCTTCACGAAGGCCGTTTTCCCCGAATTTCTCTCGACGGTCGTGTTCGCCATCCTGCCGCATCTTTTCGTGATCCTCTTCTTCAAGCCGTTCCCTCGTGATACGTAAAGTAATTCTGATACTGACATTCAGCCTGTATCACACGCACGTTGTGACTGCGTCACAAGTGCCGGAGTTTGGGTGCAGTATGTCCAAAATAAACACATGAATAAAAATAAAACCTACTCCCTCGCGCCGATGGCCGGTTACACGGACGCTCCGTTCCGGCGGCTCTGTACCCGATTCGGCGCCGATTACGTGGTCAGCGAAATGATCTCGGCGACTGCCCTCGTCATGCGCGACCGCAAAACGGCCTCCCTCGCCCGCATCACGCCCGGGGAAGCGCCGGTGATCCTGCAGATCTTCGGTCACGAGCCGGACACGCTCGCCGAAGCCGCCCGCCTCCTCTTATCGGGGGATTATCCGGGCTGTTCCTACGCCGCGCCGCCCGCCGGGATCGACTTAAATATGGGCTGCCCCGTCAAAAAGATCGTCTCGAACGGCGACGGATGCGCCCTCATGCTTGACGAAGCCCTCGCTGCCCGCTGTGTCTCCGCCGTCCGCCGCATTACGGAATCGTTCGGCGTGCCGCTGTCGGTCAAATGCCGGATCGGCTGGGACGACGAGCATCGGAACGCCGCCGGATTCTGCCTTGCACTCGCCGAAGCCGGGGCGGATCAGATCACGCTCCACTGCCGGACAAAGGCGCAGCTGTACGCCCCCGGCGCGGATTATACGGCGGCTGCGGAGGCGGTATCGGCACTCCGTGCGGCCGGATTCGGCGAAGATCGGCTCTCGTTCATCGGAAACGGCGACGTGGATTCGCCTGAGGCGGCCAACGCGCTCTTTGCTGCCGGATGTGACGGCGTGGCTATCGGTCGGGCTGCGCTCGGTGCGCCGTGGATCTTTTCGGTTCTGAAGGATCCCGGATTCCGGGTGCCGAACCGCGCGGCGATCCTCGATCTTGTGACCGAATTTGTCACCGACGTAGCAGCCGAAAAAGGCGAAGTCGTCGGTATCCGGGAATCCCGCGGTCGTGCGGCGTTTTTCCTGCGGGGATTCCGCGGCGCCGCCCGGGTACGCGACCGTCTCAATCATGCCGAAACGCTCGGCGCATTTACGGCGATCCTCTCGGAGCTGTACGCCGAAAACGCCGACTAAAGTAAGGAAGGAAATAACATGGCTCGTGTGTACTGGAAAGGATCGGCGCTGCTCGCTCCCGTGCCGTCCGTGCTCGTGACGTCGGGGTCAATGGAGACCGCAAACGTCCTGACGGTCGGCTGGTGCGGTGTGGTGGCGACGCATCCGCCGCGCGTATCGATCTCGATCCGCCCCGAACGCCATTCGTATGAGATGATCCGCTCGTCCGGCGAGTTCGTGATCAATCTGGTGCCCGCTTCGCTCTGTAAAACGACCGATTACGTCGGTACCGTCACCGGGCGCTGCGTCGACAAATTCGCCAAAACGGGACTGACGCTCCTGCCCTCGAAAGAAGTGTCCGCGCCGTCCATCGCCGAATGCCCGCTCTCCCTCGAATGTAAGGTCGCCGACGTCCTGCACGAAGGCTCGCACGACCTCTTTATCGCGGACGTCGTCGGCGTCTCCGTCGAGGAAGATCTGCTCGATCAGAACGGGAAACTCCACCTCGACCGTGTCCCGCTTCTCGCTTTCGCCCACGGCGAGTACTTCACCCTCGGCAAAAAACTCGGCCCCATCGGCCTGTCAGTCTCACGCAAAGGGACAAAAAAGACGCGGCCTTCCCGTAAAAGGCCTGGCGAAAAGCCTCAGACGAAATAGGACAAATCAAGAAAAATTAAAGCGTTAGAACTGAATCTTATGTTTCGCTTCCCGGCGGATGAATTGCAGAGCTTTTATACCTATATCACCGCTTCATCTTCCGGCGGGGGAAAAAGTGGCCTTCCGCTGCCGGGGGCAGAGAAAGGAAGGACACTTTTTTCCGCAGCGGTCAAAAATCGGTGAGAGCGCCCTCGCTCGAACTACGATTTTTGGGCACCGCAAGGTGGGTCCGCAGGGTCTCGGTGGTCCCTAGCCGCCTCGTTAACGCTCTTCTGAGGCTCTGAAACGCCTTTATTTCTGTGGTGTGGACATTGTCCATCCCATTCCCATCCATAAAAGTTTTCGCCCCTGACGCTTGCGTCAGGAGGGCCTCATTTCAAAAGGCCGCGTTCCTTTTACCATATCGCGTTCCTTTTACCCTATACCTTATCACGGAGGACATCCCATGAAAATTACCAAACTTGCAACCGTTCCGCTCCCGAAGGAGTTCGATCTTGACGACCGACCGGTCCGTATTGACGAGAACTGGTCGCTCACCGGCACGCCCGACGCGCTCACGGCCTCCGTCTGGCGGCAGTATCTCCCGATCGGCGAGGGCGGCGCGCATCCGATATCGCTCACGCTCGATCCGTCGATGGGCGCGGAGGCCTACCGCCTCTCCGTCGACGAAAACGGCATGACCGTCGTTGCGGGCAGCCAGGCCGGACTGCGCGATGCTGCCTTCACCTGCTATCAGACCATGAACGGTCACTTCATGCCGCGCGGCACGATCAACGACTGCCCCGACATGACCGGGATCCGCGGTTATCACCTCAATCTGAACAGCCTCCGCCATACCGATATGCCGATGCTGCTGCAGATGATCCGCTGGATGGCGGAATCCAAGCTGAACACCGTCATGACCGAATACGCCGAACGCTTCCCGATCCACGGCGTAAAGGAGGGCAATATCGGGCTCTCCGTCGACGACGTGCTGCTGCTGAACAAGACTGCCCGTTCGTTCGGCATGGACGTGATCCCGCACATTCAGACGTTCGGTCACCTCGATTATCTGCTCAGCCGGCCGGAATACGAAAGCATCCGCGAAGTCAAAAACGTTCCGCAGCAGGTCTGCCCGCTCAACCCCGATTCGCTCACGTTTGCCAAATCCGTCATCGACGAATATATTGATCTCCACCCCGGCTGCCGCTATATCCACATCGGCGGCGATGAGACGAGACAGCTCGGCGCCTGCCCGGATTGCCATGACTTCGTGGAAAAATACGGCGTCGGCCGCCTGTACGCGGAATACATGAACAAGCTGATCGACTACGTGTGCTCGAAGGGACTCACGCCGATGATCTACGACGACATGGTCTGTGCGCATCCCGAAGCACTCGATCTGCTCGACCGCCGCGCCGTTCTCGTTTACTGGGATTACTGGGCAACTTCGCCGAAGACGCCGCATCTGCTCGCACGCTACGGGCACGTGTATCTCTGCGACAAGCGCTGGCGCGACGGAACGTGGACGCCGGAACTGCTCGACACGGAGCGCGAGGTGCTCGACTTCTTCGTCGGCGACGGAAACGCGGTAGACGATATGGTCGCCACGCTCGGCCCGGATTATATGGCACGCTACGGCGCATACCTCGGCGATGAGGTGCCGAAGCGTTTCAAAGCGTTCCCGTATTACGAATATTATATGGATCACGGCTTCAAAGTCGTCGGAATGCCCGCCGCCGTCGGCAATACGGACAATTACCTCGGCCTGCCGAATCTGCCCCGCTTTACGTCCAATATCCGCATCTGCTCTCAGCGCGCTGTCGAATCCGGCGCTCTCGGCGTCATCAGCTCCATGTGGTTCCGCTTCCCGACGCCGTATTACGCCATCGGAATCTGCACCACCGGCGAATATACGTGGGGCCTCCCCGCATGGGCGCCCGATTACGCATTGGGATGGAAATAAGGGGAACGCGGCCTTTGGAAAAGGCCTGGCGAAAAGTTTAGACGGAATGGGATAGGGGTATGTGCTCATCCATGCAGTTCGTGCAGGTCGTGTGACCGCTTCATTGCCCGGCTGAAAGTGCGCCGGAATGCCTGCCCGGGCTCCGGGCCGCGGCCTTTTGGGAAAAGGCCTGGCGAAAAGTTTAGACGGACTTGTCTGATGCGGATGTAAAAGCATTTGTACAGGAAGTTTTTCGGATGTAAAAGTTATTTGGTGGACTAACGAACCGTCTTTTGATATCCTTGAGTTACCTTCAGGACGAAGGCAAATCAAAAGGAGATTGAGATCATGGAAATCGGAAGCAAAATCAAAAACGCAAGAACCGAAGCGGGCTATACACAGGAGCGTGCCGCGGAAGCTCTCGGCGTCAGCCGTCAGTCGATATCAAACTGGGAAAATGAAAAGTCCTATCCCGATATCGTCAGCGTCATTAAAATGAGCGATCTGTATTCCGTAAGTCTCGATCATCTTCTCAAGGAGGAAAAAGAAATGAAAGACCCGTATCTCGCGTATCTCGAAGAAAGCACGAACACGGTAAAAAGCAGCAATCTGCTGACGAAGGTCATCATGATTGCCGTTGTCGTGATCGTTTACGCCATTACCCAATACGTCATGTGGACCGTTCCCGAAGGGCCGATGATCGAAAGCAATACCATCGTATTCAAATACGTTTTACTGCCGGTATCGGTTTTGCTCATGACCGTATTCGCCGGAAAAGGGAACTGGTGGGGCAAATGGAAATGGGTACTCGCGGTGGTCTTTTCCGTATTGTTCCTTTTAGTACCGTCCATAACGTACGTGTCCGTTGATGCGTATGCCTTCAAAACGTTCGTTTTCCCGAATATCAAGTATCTGTTCGTCGGATGCGCGGTGTCACTCATCGGTCTTTTGATCGGAGAAAGAATCCGCAGCAGAGAAAACAACAGAAATAAATAAGCAAAAGAAAATCGCTCGGGCGGCCGGCTCGGGCGATCTTCTTTTGCTTTGGGGGATTGTTGTAGAGAAGCCTGCGGGCTTCTCTGTTTTATTTCTTTGTCCTCCGCGGACGGCGCACAAGAGGTGTTCGCGCGACACCTCTTGTGAATCACCCGCGCCAAAGGGAAACCGTCGCAAGCGACATGGTTCCCCTTTGGAATCCTCTCCTGCCGGCTGCCGCCGGACAAAAGAAGTTCCACAGGGCGAACAAGAAGCGCGCGTGTTAGTTAGTAAAACGAGTGCAGAGCGAAGTTTTCATAACGGCAAAGCCGAGAGCGTCAGGTATTCGGTTGACGCGGGCGATGGCGTTTGGTATTCTACATGGGTGATGAATTGCATGGATTTAATACCTGTATCACCGCTTCACTCCATGGCGGGGGCGGATAGGGTCTCGGCGGCCCCTGAAAACCGCGTTAACGATTTCCTGAGGCTCTGAAACGCCTTTATTTCGAGGATTTGAACCTTGTCAACCCATACCCATCCATTAAAGTTTTCGCCAGGCCTTTTCCAAAAGGCCGCGTTCCCCTTTTTCAAGAAGCCGCGTTCTCTTCTGCGTTCTCTTCTGCATTCTCCGCGTTCTCTTCTGTGGCCGTGCGCACGATGACGCCGTTCTCGAAGGTACCGGTGAAGACGCGGCCGCTCGGCCAGGAATACGTGCCCTTGCCGTTCATGACGTTCGCGGAGAATTCGCCCTCATAGCGTTCGCCGTTGACCCACGTATAAGTC
>JAZUKT010000177.1:0-6088 GCA_045643445.1 Eubacteriales bacterium | reverse complement strand
CGTGAAGATCGTCGTGATCGACGGACAGGGCGGCCGGCTCGGTCAGCTCATCGTCGAAGAGATCAAGTCGATTTCGTACCCGGCGGAACTCTATGCCGTCGGCACGAACAGCATCGCCACCGCCGCCATGCTCAAAGCCGGTGCGGATTTCGGCGCGACCGGGGAAAATCCGGTTCTCGTCGCCTGCCGTGACGCGGACGTGATCATCGGCCCGATTGGGATTCTTTCGGCGGATTCCCTGCTCGGCGAGATCACCCCGGCCATGGCCGTCGCCGTCGGTCAGAGCAAGGCGCTCAAACTCCTTCTGCCCGTCAGCCACTGCAACAATCAGGTGGTCGGCGTCGGGCAGTACACGATGGCGGAACTCGTCCGGGAAACAGCGGAGCGTCTGAAGGCGCTTCTCTGACAGCGATCCCCCTTCTCTCAAAGGCGTCATGAAGGCGTCGAAATCGTTCCAGACGATAACATTTTCAACTATATGAGGTGTTATCATGTCAAGCAATCGTCGTTCCCTCACCCGTCTGGTGCTCGCCGCGATGTTCCTCGCTCTCGCGCTTCTGCTTCCGTTTCTGACGGGACAGATCCCGAAGATCGGCAAATCGCTCTGTCCGATGCACCTGCCCGTGCTCCTGTGCGGCTTCTTCTGCGGTCCGTGGTACGCCATGGCCGTCGGATTCGTCGCGCCGTATCTGCGGTTCCTCCTCTTCGGGATGCCGGCCATCATGCCGGACGCCGTCGTCATGTGCGTGGAACTGGCAGCGTACGGGCTCATGGCGGGACTGCTCTACCGGCTTCTGCCGAAAACGAAGTTCTCCGTGTACGTCTCCCTGATCGGCGCTATGCTGGCAGGCCGCCTCGTCTGGGGCGCCGCCCGCTGTGTCCTCTACGGACTCGGCAAATCGCCGTTCAGTCTGACTGCCTTTGTGACTGTCGGCTTCGTGAACGCGCTCCCCGGCATCATCGTGCAGCTCGTGCTGATCCCGATCCTCGTGATCGCGCTGCGCCGGTTCGTGCCGCCGGATGAGGCAAAATAATACAAAAGAAAACTGCTGTGCATACGGTCGTATGGGCAGCAGTTTTTTGTTGGGTTCAAATCGTTCTTACACCTGAATCACCGCTTCGCGCCACGGCGTGGGCGGATAGGGTCTCGGTGGTCCCTAGCCGCCTCGGAAACGCTCTTCTGAGGCTCTGAAACGCCTTTGCTTGATAGATTAGACATTGTCTATCCCATACCCCTCCATAAAAGTTTTCGCCAGGCCTTTTTCAAAAGGCCGCGTTCCCCTCGTTCTCCTCGTACCTTATCGTCCAAGCAATCTTCGCACCGCATCAAGATCGACACGGCAGCGGCGGCGCATGGCTTCGGATTCCACGGCAAGCGACGCACGGATCTCGGCCTGCTTTTCCATGATCTCGTCGGCATGAGCGAGCACCGCACCCGTGATGTCGCCGCCGAGCGTGACTGCATACGGCTGATCGAGCGCCGCCATGAGCGCGGAGACCTTCGGATCGTAGGAAAGCCCGATCACCGGGGTAGCCGCGGACGACGCAAAGATGATGGCGTGCAGCCGCATTCCGATCGTAAAAGCCGCAGACAAGAGCATCCCGATCAAGTCGGACGCATTCGCAGGCACGTAAACGAGCGCTTCCGTTCCGGCCTGACGCACCGCCTCCGCCGCGTAACGGGAGATCCCCGTATCCTGCGCAGGCTGCATCGGCAGAAAGACCGGCACCAGATGATACCGCCGGCTCACCTCGACCGCGATCGACGCGATCTGATCGACGACAGCGCGTTCCTCATCCGTGAATTTCGCGGGATCGTCGTAATCGGAGCGCCGCTCGAGCGGGCGGATCGAGAGGAAGAAGCACGAGCCCGTGAGCCCGAGCTTTTCCCGAATTTTCGTAAGCCGCTCGCCGTCAGCAGGCTCGATGAGGAACGCGGGATCCGCCGTCACGCTCACCTTTTCAGCCGGTACGCCGAGCCGGATCAGTTCCGCCTTCGACTGCTCGTCCCGCACGGAAACCCAGTCCGCCGCCGTCACGACCGCCGCGCTCAACCTTTCGTTCTTTTCGTTGCGGATCGGCCCGATCCCGTTTGCGTAAACGGCCGTTTTCGTGCCGAGCGCCTTCGCCCACCGCAACAGCGACGTATAATAGCGGAGGCTCCGCTTGCTCGTCGTGTCCTGCAATAAGCTTCCGCCGCCCGAGAGCAGCAGACTTGATCCGCCGAGCGCACGCCCGACCGCGAACGGATTCAGCCGCGTCACACAGCGGAGTCCCGTCCGTTTCGTATCCGCGCGCCCGTTTTTCGTGAGCGCCGCCAGCCGCACGCCGGGGATCGCCTCCGCCAGCGACGACGTGATAATATCAAGCAGGCTCTCGTCGCCGAGATTGCCGAAGCCGTAGTAGCCGCTGACCGTTACGTCCGGGCGGCCGAAATACGGCACAGGCGACGCGAGCACTTTTTCGTACATCCGCCGATAGTCGTCCGCCATCCGCCGCGCCGTGTAATGCTCTTCCGCAAATGCGCGGTTATAGGCGCCCATCGCGTCAAGCGACTCCTTCGGCATCGAGAGCAACTTCGTCAGATCGTCAAGCAGCCGTTCGCCGTCCGCGCGTTCCATGCCGCGGCAGCAGAAGTTCGTGTCAATGGCAGGTGCGATCACGGATTCATCGAAAATGCCGAGCGCACCCTGCCCACCGGCAAGGATCACCGGCTTCGCGGCCGTCATCGCCTCCAGCGCCGAACGCGACACGCCGACAAACACGTCCGCCGCCGCGCAGTATTCGTTCGTATTGGTCACGCCGCCCGTCACGGTCACGTACGGCCTTCCGATCGCCCCGTTCACCTGTTCCGCCTCCGCACGAAGCCGCGCTTCCTCCCGACCGCCGCCGACCAGGATCAAATCGGTGTCGGGAAACCGTTCGGCGAGCGTCCCGGCCACGTCCAGCAGACGGAAGGCAGGCTCGGCGCGATCCTCGTCCATGCGGCTCATATAAACGATCCGCCGGTGCGCGGGATCAAGGTTCCACGCAGACAAAATCGACGAAGTATCGGTGTCCGGCGAGAATTTTTCCCCGTCGATGCCGTTGATCGTCAGCGAAATGCGGTCGCGGCAGACGCCGTATTCGCGCACGAGGTAGTCGGCGATGTCTTCGGAAACCGCCATCGTATATTCGCCCCAGCGAGCGATACGCCGCCAGAGCGGATTCACCGCAAAGTCCAGATGCGCCGTCGTCACGAAGCGGAATTTCACGCCGTCGCGGCCGTTTTCGTCCGGCAGACGCAGGCGATCCCACAAGAGACCGCAGATGAACGCCGGGATCCGCGCGTGGGCGTGAACGACGTCGAAGCGTTCCTCACGGATCAGTTTTTCGAGCCCGCGGTAACAGGTCAGCACGGACGCCGGATCCTTCCGATGGAGCGGCAGTTTGACGTGCCGGACGCCGCAGGCCTCTGCTTCCTCCGCATACACGCCGCCGAACGACGCCAGGGTGACGGAATCGCCGCCCCGCACCAGTTCGCGGCAGAGCTCGAGGATGTGCGTCTCCGCGCCGCCGATGTTCATCGCCATCGTGACCATGAGAATTTTCATAGGGTGTTCTCCCCTCTGTATTTATGACTTTTTGCCTTGCGGACGTTTGCCGGGCTTCGTCGGTTTTTTCGCCTTCGACGGTTTCGCCCAGCCTTCCTTACGCTTCATTTTCGCCGGTTTTTTATCCGTCTGTACGCCGCGCTTCTGCTCGCCCGATCCGCGTTTCTGTCCGGCGGGCGCGCGATTTTCGCCGTTCTGCGGCTTGCGCGGTGCGTGATCACCGAGCAGTTCGTGGAGCGCCGCCTGCCCTTCCTCGGAGCAGTACGTCATCGCCTCGTAGATCTTCCGCCGATTTTCCGGCTTCCGCCACTGGAGGAGCGCCCGCTGAAGCTGTTTTTCATGATAATCCGTCGCCGTATAGACCGACTTCCCGGTGAACGGATCGAGTCCCGTATAATACATCACGGTCGAGGCCGTCCCGGGCGTCGGATAGAAATCCTGCACCTGCTCCGGTGCGAGACCGATTTTTTTCGTATAGAGCGCGAGGGCGGCCGCGTCGTCCATCGTACTGCCCGGATGCGATGACATGAGATACGGCACAAGATACTGCTCCTTGCCCGCCGCCTCCGACAGCCGGAAAAATTTCTCCCGGAAGCGGTCATACACGGCGACGTCCGGCTTACCCATGCAGGAAAGCGCGTTCGGGGCGCAGTGCTCCGGCGCGACCTTGAGCTGACCGCTGACGTGATCGCGCACGAGTTTTCTGAAGAACGAGTCGTCCTTGTCCGCGAGCAGGTAATCGAATCGGATGCCGCTGCGGATGAAGACCTTCTTTACGCCGGGCACCGCCTCGATCCGCTCAAGCAGTTCCACGTATTCGCTGTGATCCGCCACGAGATTCGGGCACGGTTTCGGGAAGAGGCAGCGTTTGTTCATGCAGACGCCGTGTTCGATCTGCTTGTCGCAGGCCGGGCGGCGGAAATTCGCGGTCGGGCCGCCGACGTCGTGAATGTAACCCTTGAAATCCGGCAGCGACGCGAGCAGCTCCGCCTCTTCGACGCAGGATTCGATGCTGCGGGAGCGGACCGCACGCCCCTGATGAAACGCGAGCGCGCAGAAATTGCACCCCCCGAAACAGCCGCGGTTGTGCGTGATCGAGAAGCGCACTTCCGTGATCGCCGGGACGCCGCCGTCTTTTTCGTACATCGGATGCCACGTCCGCGCATACGGGAGCTCATAGATTTCGTCGAGTTCCTCCCGTTCGAGCGGCGGCTGCGGCGGATTCACGACGAGCATTCGATCATCGTAAAATTCGACGATGGCCTTACCGCTGACGGCGTCGTTATTCGCGTACTGGAGTTTGAAGGCGTCCGCGTAGTCCTTTTTGCTTTCCTTTAATTCGTCGTACGAGTATCCGTTCGGCTCGCCGTATTCGTCAAAGCCCGCCGCGCAGTCGAACGCGAGTTTTTCGCCCCGTTTGGCGAGATACGCCGTTCCGCGCACGTCGTGGATCTTCTTGACCGGCACGCCCTTTGCGAGCAGTTCCGCCAGCCGCGTGATCGCGCGTTCACCCATGCCGTACATGAGGATATCAGCCTTTGAATCGACGAGGATCGAGCGGCGCACGGTGTCCGACCAGTAGTCGTAATGCGCAAAGCGGCGCAGGGAGGCTTCGAGTCCGCCGATCAGGATCGGGATGTCGCCATACGCCTCGCGGATCTTGTTGCAGTAGACGATGGTGGCGCGATCCGGGCGCAGTCCCGCTTTGCAGCCGGGCGAATAGAAATCCTCGCTGCGCTTGCGTTTGGCGGCGGTATAATGAGCGACCATCGAGTCGATATTGCCGGCGGAAACTAAAAATCCGAGCTTCGGCCGACCGAATTTTCTGAAATCATCCAGCGTCCGCCAGTCCGGCTGCGGAAGCATTGCTACCGTGTAACCCTTCGATTCGAGCAGTCGGCCGATGATCGCCGCGCCGAATGACGGATGATCCACGTAGGCGTCCCCGTTCACATAGACAAAATCCGGCTGTACACCACCAAGTTCCTCCACCGTTACGGGTAAAAATCGTTCGTTTACTTCCATCGGACGCGCCTCCTCGGGCATTTCACTTTCTTCCTTTATTATACCTTCTGCCTCCCCCGTTGTCAAGGCGCGCGGGGAGAGAACGAGGGAGACGGGGTACGCGGCTTCTTGAAATGAAGCCCTCCTGACGCAAGCGTCAGGGGCAAGAACTTCAAACAAAGAAAAGGATGTACACAGTTATTTGGATTTGTTCAAAGCGTCAGGCTGTACGCGTTTCTGCCTATTCCCTATCCAAAGTTTTCGCCAGGCCTTTTTCAAAAGGCCGCGTTCTTCTCCCCCCGTATTCCCCACAGAAAAAGCCCCTCGGTAAACGGCCCGAGGGCTTTTTCTTTTATCTTAAGTTTTTAAGCACTTAAAGATGAGGAATTACCGCACGTTCTACATGGTAACTACGCCGGTAGCGTCGTTGTAGATTGCGAAGTAATGCTGAGAATGCGTCCAGTCATCATAGATAGCTGCAGCCTCATTAT
>JAZUKT010000176.1:0-2053 GCA_045643445.1 Eubacteriales bacterium | reverse complement strand
CCGAACACGGTGACGAGCGCCGTATACAGATGCGAAAAGACGGCGGAGACTGCCTTCGGCCACGATTTCATCGCCGGAAGCAGGATCGCCTTTTCCCACATCAGAAGAATGCCGTAATAGAGCCCCCACAGGAGGAAATTCCACGACGCGCCGTGCCACAGACCGGTGAGCAGCCAGACGACGAGGATATTCCGCCACTGGTCATGACGGTTGCCGCCGGGCGGGATATAGACGTAATCGCGGAAGAACGTGCCGAGCGAGATATGCCAGCGCCGCCAGAAATCCGTCACGCTGTCAGCGGCAAGCGGGAAGCGGAAGTTTTCGAGGAACGTAAAGCCGAACATCCGACCGAGACCGATCGCCATGTCGCTGTACCCGGAAAAGTCGAAATATAATTGCAAGGTGAAAAAGACCGCGCCTGCCCAGCGGGATAGGAACGTCACGTCGGTCAGGCCGTAGAGCGAACGGATCACGAGCGCACAGTTATCGGCGATCAGCACCTTTTTCCCGAGGCCGACGGCAAAACGGAAGAATCCGTCGTTGAAATCCGCCGGCGAAACGGAACGGTCGTCGAGCTGCGCTTCAATATCCTTATAGCGGACGATCGGCCCGGCGATGAGCTGCGGGAAGAAGGAAACGTACAAAAGCAGCCGGAAGAACGAGTGCTGGGCTGCCGTATCCGCCCGATACACGTCGATCACGTACGACATCGACTGAAAGGTGAAAAAGCTGATCCCGATCGGCATCGTCACCGACACGACGGGCAGGTTCACCGACAGAAGTTCATTGACCGACGACGTAAAAAAGCCGAGATATTTGAAAAACGCGAGCGTGCCGAGGTTCACGATGATCGCCGCCGTCAGCCACGCGCGCTTTCCGTTCACGCCGCGGCACTTCTCGATCAGCAGGCCGAAAATATAGTCCGCCAGCACGAGGCCGACCATCAGAAAAACGTAAACCGGCTCGCCCCAGGCGTAAAAAAGCAATGAAAAAACAACCAGCACGCCGCGGCGCCACGTGTTGTTCTTTATGATGAAATATGCCAGAAACAATGCCGGCATAAAAACGTACAGGAAAAAGAGATTCGAGAATACCATGGGTCATGCGCCTGCCTTACAAGGATTCCGGCCGATTCGACGGCTTCATGATGATTATAACATTTTGCCCCGGCTTTGTAAACCGCCTTTCGACAAATAAGGATTATTTATCCGCGATCGCAGCCGCCCATCAGCAGCGCGAAAAGTTCGTCCGCCGTTTCGGCAAACCGGGTCGCGCCGGCTTTCTCGAGCACAACCCGGTCGCGGAAGCCCCACAGGACGGAGATGCCGTCCATCCCGGCGTTCTGCGCGGTCATAACGTCCACTTCGCTGTCGCCGACGTAGACGCACTTTCCCTTCGGTACGCCGAGCCGCGCGACCGTCCAGTCGATCATATCCGCCGCCGGTTTTCTGCGGATCCCGTTCGATTCCTGCTCCCCGCAGGCCACGTCGATCGCAGGAAACAGTTTTTCGCTGAGGCTGCACGTCGTCGAGTGCGGTTTGTTTGAGACGACCGCCGTGCGGATGCCCGCCTTCTTCAGTTTTTCGGTCAGCCCGGTAACGCCCGGATACGGCCGCGTTTTGATCTCGCAGTGCGCCGGATAATACGCCCGGTATGCCCGCACCACGTCGTCAAACCGCTCGTCTTCCCTGCCGCCCGGCACGGATGCTTCGATCAGCCGCTCCTCGCCGTAACCGACCGCCGCCCGGATCTCGTCGAGCGTGCCCAGCGGATAGCCGACTCCGGCCAGCACCGCATTCACGGAATCCCGGAGGTCTTCGAGTGTATCAAGCAGCGTGCCGTCCATGTCGAACAGCACCGCATCGTAATGTTTCATTTTTTCTGCTCCTGTGACGGTTTTTCTTTCATATTATAGGTTATACGCCGTTCTTTGTCAAACGGCCGCATCGAAAAAGCCCGCATCCCGTGTGAGACGCAGGCTTATCGGTCAGTCTTTCAATCCTTTGCGCGTGAGAGCGATCCGTTTGCGCCGCGTATCGACCGACTTCACCAT
>JAZUKT010000175.1:0-6425 GCA_045643445.1 Eubacteriales bacterium | reverse complement strand
GCCCGTGTAACCGAGCTTCGTGAAGCCTTCCTTAAGCGCTGCGTAGCCGGCGAGGTAACCGGATTCCTGTTCTTTGTAGGAAACGCCGATTACGTTGGCGAGGCCGAGATCCCAACCGTCGATGAATACGAACTTAACGTCCGTGTTTTCAGCGGCAACGGTTCTGATGGCCGTTTCCTGAAGGAAGCCGGGGGTAACGATAACTTTCGCACCGTTGTTGACAGCCTGCTTCATAGCGGCAATGCGGTCTTCATCGGTTGCGTCGGAACCGTTGGGGGGCTGATAGTACTTGTAGGTGATCTTGTTGGCTTCTGCATAAGCCTTGGCGCCTTCGTAGGTACCCTGGTTGAAGCCCTTGTCCATCAGCTGACCGACGTCGGTAACAACGGCGATCTCATAGGTGGAAGCGGAGCAGGAAGCGAGCACAACGAGTGCGGAGAGGGAAAGGATCAGCGCGAGTACAAGAGAAAGAGTTTTTTTCATAAAACACACCTCCATAAAATTTCATGTACTGCCGAACATATTATATCATCGGTTTGGAAAAATTTCAACAGATTTAACGATTTTTATTCGTAAATAAAGCATGAATTGGTAATATTGGTGAGAAATACCGCGCGGAAATAAAAAACGGCACGGATAGCCGCAGCCGACCGTGTCGTCTTTTGTTCGTTTTATTTTTCCGCCTGTTCGCGGATGGCCTTTTTCCAGCAGCGGTGGCACATCGCCACGTAACTTTCGTTGCCGCCGAGGAAGATCTGCGAGCCTTCGGTCACGATTTTTCCGTCGGAGATCCGCGCGTTCACGACGGCCTTCGAGCCGCAGGCGCAGATCGTCTTGATCTCCGTGATGGAGTCGGCCAGCTCAAGCAGCCGGTGACTGCCGGGGAACGTGTGCGTCTGGAAATCGGTGCGCAGACCGAAGCAGAGGACGGGGATCTCGTATTCGTCGACGATCTCTCGCAGCGCGTCGATCTGTTCGGGGGTGAAGAAGTTGGCCTCATCCGCGACGATAACGTCCGTGCGGCCGTAGCGTTCATACTCCGCGAGAATGTCCGTGTCCGGGAAAATGACGTGCGCCTTGGCTTCGAGTCCGATGCGGGAGCGGACGATATCGGCACCGTCGCGGGTGTCGGCGGAGGGCTTGATGAGCCAGACCGTCATGCCGCGTTCCTCATAATTGAATTTCGTGATCAGCGCCTGCGCGGTCTTGGATGAACCCATCGCGCCGTATTTGAAATATAATTTGGCCATGATTTTCCTCATTCCGTCGTTGTCGTTCGGATACAGTATAGCGTATCGGAAGAAAATAAGCAAGAGTGAAAAGCGCGGAAGATGAAAATTTTCCGTGAAGAACCGCGACGGCCGAGACAGGAAAAAACACCCATGGACGGGCAGCCGTTGACATTTCGGTCGGAATGTGCTATAATATGTCCGCAAAAGCAAAACCTGTTTTCAAGTAAGGAGTGTATGAAAAATGAAAAAACTGTTTGCTCTGCTTCTGGCCGTACTGATGATCGCATCCCTCGCGGCCTGCACGAAAAAGCCTGCTGAAGAACCGGCTGAATCCGGCGAAGACGTCGCATCCGAACAGGTTGAAGACACCGCCGATCAGACGGAAGAGGATACCGCAGAATCCGAACCCGAATCCGAAGAAGTACCCGGACTGGCCGGCCTTGCCAACCCGATGACCGAATACGCTACGCTCGACGAAGTCAACGCCGCAGCCGGCACGAAGCTCGTCAAGCTGGGCGACGAAGTGACGGACGAAAAGTTCGTGACGATCAAGGGCGAACCCGTTCTCGGTCAGTATCAGTTCACGCTGAACGGTGTGACCTACACCTGGCGCGCTGCCAATACGATGGACGACATCACCGGCATCTATGAAGACGCCGTCGCATCGGAATATCCGAAATCCAACATTGATGCGGCCTTCAAGACCACCGAAAACTTCCGCATTTCCTTCTGGCTTGTCGATCAGGCTACGCAGTATGCGCTGACGGCTCCGGCTGATACGAATGAAGCAACCTTCAAGGCTCTTACCAACCTGCTCGTCGCGCTGACGGCCAATAAGGCTGACTACTCTGCGCTTGCCGGCAACTACATGGATTCCCACAGCCAGAGAGCCTCTGCCGTGATCACCGATAACGGAAACAATGCGACCGTGAAGGTTCACTGGGCGTCCACCGCTTTCGAGGCTACTGAATGGACGATGACCGTAACCTATGAGGACGGCAAGCTCGTTTACGAAGACTGCGAAATGGCCAATGTGGCTTCGAACGATGCCGGCGAACTCGAATCGACCGTGGAATCCACCGACGGCGAGGGCTACTTCGAACTGATCGAGAATAAGCTCGCGTGGACCGGCGCTGCCGATGAAAACTGCCGCGAATGCATCTTCGAAAAGTTCGGCATGGACTGATTCCGATCCCGGAAAACCGCGAAAAAATCAACTGAACAAAATCCGCCGATGGGGAAATAAGAACCTCATCGGCGGATTGTTTTTATGTTCTGTGATCGGAAAGCACCCGTTACAGCCGTCCGGCGATTTCGAGCGCAAGCTGAAATTTTCCGGCGTCGTGGTTGGCGGCTGATAAAGTGCCTAAAGAATACCCATCATCGGAAAGGACGTCGCCGGTAGCAAGGAACGTGTACAGATTCAGACCGTGGAAATCACACACAGCCTGCGCGCCCGCAATTTCCATTTCCACGGCGATGCATCCGTCTGCCCGGCGCTTTGCCGTCTGCCCGTAGGTTTCGCGCAGGATCGCGTCGGTCGTCCAGGTTTTTCCTTCGACGTACGGCACGCGTAATTCATCGAAAATCGCTTTCACGACCCCGCTGTTTCCGACCGTGATATAGTCGCCGGGCGGCGCATAGTGGTAGGACATTCCTTCGTCACGGTACGCTTCCGTGGGGATGACGTAGCGGTTTGACGTTTTTTCGTTTGCCAGACTCCCGGCGGAACCGAACATAATGAATTTGTCGGCGCCCGTCAGCCAGTTGGCTTCCAGTAAGCATTCGGATGCGGCGGCGGAACCGATCGGCGACAGATAAAAAGCGACGGTTTTCCCTTTGTGTCGGAGGGAATAGATCGGAATATTGCCGTTGCAGGCGCCGATTTGGGTGATGCGTTCGCATTCGTGTGATTCAAGAGCGAATTTGCAGATCATCTCCGAAAATGTGATGATGCAGCTATCGGCCAGATGTTTCTGCTCGCCGTAAATATCTTTCAGAGATATGACCGGCTCGCTTATCCTGTCAAAAGAGTCCGTTATCATGATCATGTTCCTCACGTAATATTCGTATGATTTGTACAAATTCAGTACAGGATCGCGCCGAGCACGGCGGAAAAGAGGATCAGAAGGATCGGCGAAAGTTTTTTCTTCCATATGATCCGCGGCAGGATGAGTACGGCGGAGAGGATTGCGGTGATCACGAGCGCGGTCAGGTCAAAAACGACCGGGCCGGACGTGAATCCGAGATTGGATACGGCGAGATAGAGTCCGGTCGCCAGTACGATACCGACGATGCCGGGCTTCATGCCGTCGAGAGCAGCCTGCACGCAGCGGTTGCGGAGCCAATGGCGCAGTAGCGTCGTGATCAGCAGAATAATTACGAACGCGGGCAGCACAACGGCGACGGTTGCGGCGACAGCACCGGGCAGTCCTGCCTGCGTATTCCCGACGTAGGTGGCCATATTGACCATGATCGGTCCGGGCGTGCTTTCGCTGACGGCGATCATGTAGGTGATCATCTCATCGTCCATCCAGCCGTTCGAGAGTACGACGTCGCGGATGAGCGGAATGGCGCCGTACGCACCGCCGAACGCGAAGCAGCCGACGCGCAGAAATCCGAGAAACAGCTTCCAGAGGATCATGCCGTGTCACCGCCTTTCGGAGCATGGCCGGACGGCAGCAGCGCCGCGAGCAGCCCGATGAGACCGCAGGCCAGCATCAGTACGAGCGACGAGAGGTTCCACGAGAAGAAATTGACGGCGAGCATCACGGCGCAGGAGAGCGCGGCCAGCAAAATCGGGAGCGGACGGCGTTTCATCTTGCGTGCCATCGTGATCCCTGCGTCGAGAATGAGAAGCGCGACGGCGATCTTGATCCCGCGGAACGCATGAGCGACGACGGGGATTTCGAGAAAACGGTCGAGCCAGCGGCTGAGCAGGAAAATAATCAGAAAAGAGGGAAGGACGACGCCGACCGTGGCGAAAAGCGCACCGATAAAACCTGCCTGCCGGAATCCGACGCCGGTAGCGCAGTTGATGGCGATCGGCCCGGGCGTGGATTCCGCGATGACGGTCATTTCCATCATTTCGTCGTGCGTGATCCACTGTTTTTTATCCACGCAGTTGTGCTCGATCAGCGACAGCATCGCATAGCCGCCGCCGAAAGTGAAAAGCCCGATCTTCGTAAACGTCAGGAACAGATCGAGACAGAGTCTGACGGATTGCTTCGTCATGATTGGCCTTTCTCCGTGAGCGAGGGTGCGGCGGTCTTTTTCAGATCGCTGCCGAGTACGTCCGAAACCTCGGTGATGGTGATGAAGGCGTTCGGATCGGTGGCGGCGACGGCGGATTTCAGCCGGGCGATCTGGAAACGGTTGACGACGATGAGGATCATGCACTTCTGCCGGTTGGAGTAATAGCCTTTCGCGTCGAGGATCGTGAGCCCGTGCCCGAATTCCTCGGAGAGAGCCGCGCAGACCGCCTCGCGTTTTTCCGTGACGATGATGGCGGATTTGCCCTTGTCAAGACCCTCGACGATGAAGTCGACCGCCTTGATGCCGACGCAGTAGGTGACGATGGAGTAGAGCGGCAGTGTCCAGCTCTGGAAGATCGCGCCGACGGCGATATAGAGGATCACGTTGTAGATCATGACGAACGATCCGACCGTAATGCCGATTTTTTTCGCAAAGATGGAGGCAAGCACCTCGATCCCGTCGATGGCACCGCCGAAGCGAAGCGTGAGTCCGCTGCCGATGCCGGAGATGAGACCGCCGAAGAGGGCGCAGAGCAGAATATCCTGCCCGGCGAACGGGGAACCGGCGCTCACGTCCACGCGGATGACGTTGATGAGAAGAAAAGAGGAGAGGGAATAGCATAACACCGCCCACAGCGAATAGAGCGTGAAGACGAGCCCCTGCTTCTTGAGTCCGAACAGAAAGAGCGGTACGTTCAGGATCACGAGAAAGAGCGGGAGCGTCAGGGCTTCCGGCGTGAGCTGCCAAAGGAGCATGGACGTGCCGGAGATGCCGCTGTCGTAGAGATTGACCGGCGCGAGAAAGAGCACAACGCCGATAGAATTGATGATCCCGGCGATGAGCAGCAGCGGAAAATTGATCCAGCGGATGGTTTTGAGCGAGTCTTTGAGTTTGGACAGTGTTTTCTTCATGGTGTCTCTCCTTTTGATGGCTTCTTCTATTTTATCACGACTTTTATATGAAATCAACCGATTTTGATAAGTATTTCAAAATGAATGAACGGAAAGTGCCCGCGCACCCGGACAACCGTTGACAACGGCGGCCGAGACGGCTATAATGGTACAAAATGATAGAAAAAACGGGGAATACGACGATGAACAAACGCTATGACGGGATCCTCATCTGCTCGGACGTGGACGGAACACTCGTTTCCGGCGGACGGGTGGCCGAGCGGAATCTCGAAGCGCTTCGGATGTTCATGGAGAACGGCGGGCGGTTCACCTACTGCACGGGACGGGATGGGACCGGCCTTGCCGAACGACCGATCGCACCGGCCAACGCTCCGATGATCGGGCTCTGCGGCGGCGAGATCTATGATACCGCGGCGCGCCGACCGATCGAGCGTTATCCGATCGGCGGGGATCTGCCGCGTCTGCTGCACCGTATCGCCGACGTGACCGCCGTGACGGAATTTCAGATCTGCGACGGGATCACCAGTTTTAACTATGCGCCGGATGAGGTGCCGGGCGGATTTGATTTCCCGGTCCTGAAGGTCGTCGTGATCGCGCGGGATCCGTTCGGCGACCGCCTGCTTCCGGACGGTGTCGAGGAGACCTGCCGCGGCATCTGTTCGGTTGGCTCCAACGGCGGAAGTGCGTTCGAGCTGATCGCGTACGGCCACGACAAGGGCGCTGGCGCACGGCGGGTGAAAGAACTGTGCGGCGCGGCGTATCTGATCGGCGTCGGCGATAATCAGGCGGATCTTGCCTTGCTGCGTGCCGCGGATTTCGGCGTCGCCGTCGAACGTGCCATCCCTGCGCTTAAAGCGATCGCCGACCGGGTCGTCTGTACGGCGTGGGACGGCGCGATCGCCGACGTGATCGACCTGCTGTGATATACAGATAAACAAAAAACGTGAGAGGCAGACGACCTTTCACGTTTTGTTTGTTCGGGGATTTCGCTTATTTTGCGGCGTCACTCGGCTTGGCGCAGCCGGGG
>JAZUKT010000174.1:0-4602 GCA_045643445.1 Eubacteriales bacterium | reverse complement strand
GCGTGCCTGGGATGCCGCCCGCGACGTATTCATCAGCGATTATCTCGCGTTCCTCGACAGCTACCGCGCCGTCAATCCGAACGCTACGTTCATCATCATCACGCCGCCGACGATGGCGCACGAACCTGCCAACACCCTCATCAAAGAGGAGATCGCCCCCGCACTCCGCACGATGTGTGAGGAAAACGATCTGCTCCTCGTCGATTTCACCGCCGCGATGTGCGCGATGGAGAACGACGGCTTCAGCCTGCTCCGCCCGGAAGACGGCATCCACCTGACCGTTGAGGGAGCCAATATGCTCGCCGACATGGTGGCCGACGTCATCCGCCAACAGTAAATCTGAAATTCGCTCTCATCACATACCTCTGAAAGGAACATCATCATGAAAAAAGTCGTCTTCGTCCTCTGTCTCGCGCTTCTCGGCATGCTCGCCGTCTCCTGTGCCTCGAACGGAACGCCGTCCGAATCGGACACGAACGCCGCTGACACCGAACCTGCCGAAACCGCCGCGCCCGCGCCTGTGCTGATCAAAGAGATCCCCGCGCAGACGAAGGGCTATTTCGGCGAAACCGATTCCTCGCGCGTTATCGACCTTGCCGATTACGTTGACGAGGGCGGCGCGGAGGACGTCACTTATACGGCCGAAAGCTCCGACGAGAATGCCGTGACCGTGTCCATCGACGGGACGAAGCTGACGGCGACCGTACTCTCCGCCGAAGCGGAAGCGACCGTCACCGTAACGGCCTCGGCTGACGGCGTCGATCCGCTGACGCTCACCTTCCCCGTGAAGGGCATGACGTTCAAAAAGATCGTCTGCGTCGGCGACAGCCTCACCTACGGTCACAGATGGCCAACGGAAGCCTATCCGGTCTACCTCAACAGAATGTTCAGCGACATCCGCATCGCGGGCTTCGGCTCGAACGGCGCGGCGATCACCGGCCTGCTCCCGGACGAGGACGGCTACATGGATCGTGAACCGTATCCGAAGAGCCTCGCCTACAATCCCGACATCGTCGTCGCCCTCTTCGGCACCAACGATATCCGCGCGTGGGATCTGACGAAGGACGCGTTCGTTGAACGGTACCTTGCGTTCCTCGATACATACAAGGCCGCGAATCCCGACGTGAAATTCATCGTCATCACCCCGCCGCCGACCATCTACGACGACATGAACGCCCGGCTCCGCGACGAGGTTCGCCCGATGCTCTTCACGATGTGCGAAGAAAACGGCATCACCGTCGTCGATTTCAACGAAGCGATGGTCTCACTTGAAGACGGCGGCCTCAGCCTGCTCCGCACGGAAGACGGCCTCCATCTGACCGTCGAGGGAGCCAATATGCTCGCCTCTCTCGTCGCCGACGCCATCCGGCAGCAGTAACGTCCGTTCATCCATTTGTTTACCATACAAATCACCATGCAGAAAGGACATATCTCATGAAAAAAGCGTTCTCTTCTCTTACGCTGTGGCTGCTCGTTCTGGCGATGAGCCTTTCGGGCATCCTGATGCTCGGCTGCGACGCCGGCAATCCGCCGACGGACGACACGCCCGCATCCGAATCCAACGAAACAGAACCGACGGACGACACGCCCGCGGTCTTTACCGGAGAATATTTCGTCTCCCCGGACGGAGATGACGCAAATGACGGCTCGGAAGCGCATCCGTTTGCCACGCCCGAGCAGGCGATCCTGGCGATCCGTGCGCTCCGTGAAGCCGGGAACACCGACGCCGTGACTGTCAGCATCCTGCCGGGCGAATATGCCGTTGCCGGTCTGACGCTCACCGCAGCGGACGGCGGCCCCGATCTCGAACATCCGACCGTTATCCGCGGTATCGGCGACAGTCGTGACGACGTCGTTTTCAATGCCGCAAGCGCGATTGATCCTGCTCTCTTCGGATCGGTCACCGATGAAGAAATGCGCGCCCGCTTCGATCCTGCCGTCGTCGACAAGATCGTCGTCTGCGATCTGACTGCGGCCGGATTTACCGCCGATCAGGTGGCGAAGCAGTATGCGTTCGGTTCCGCGGCACAGCCGACCGACGAATACAAGGGCACGAACATCTCCGTTTTCTCCGGCAACACGCGCCTTGACATTGCACGCTATCCGAACACGATCCATCAGTACGAAAAAGAAGCGTATCTGATGATCCTCGAAGCTGACATTCTCGACCGCGGCACAGAAGAACACGGCGGTACGCTCCGTCTTCCGGCCGATGCGGCTGAACGCGTAGCCAAATGGAAGACGATCGACGGCGTCTGGGCCTGGGGCGGCTTCATGTTCGACTGGGCGGACGAAACCACGCCGATCTCCGCGTACGATCCCGAAGAAGGCTCCATTTCGTTCCTCTTCCACAACTACGGTTACCCGACGAGCTATCGGGAAGGCTCCTATTACTACCTCTACAATGCCGCCGAAGAACTCGACTTCCCCGGTGAATACTGGATCGACGGCGAGAATATGAAACTCTATCTCTACCCGACCGAAGCGGACGGCTACGATCACGTTTCCATCGCCGTGGCGGACGCGCCCATGTTCACGGGTGCCTTCCAGAATCTCACCGTTGAGAATCTGACCATGACCGGCGCACGGAAGGATTTCTTCGTCTCGAATGAACAGACGAACGGTCTGACCGTTAAAAACTGCGTCATCAGGAACGGCGGCGGCTCGGTCCTCGCCCTGAAAGGCAACAACAATATCATCCGCGACTGCGAAATCTTCAACATGGGCAAGGGCGGCTGTCAGTTCAACGGCGCCGGTGATCCCGTGACGCTCACGCCCGGCAACAACCTCATCGAAAACAACTGTCTCCACGATATCGGACAGATCCAGAAGATGTACGCAGGCGGCTTCGGCATGAACGGCGTCGGCAACCTCATCTCGCACAACGAAATCTACAACGCACCGCACTCCGTTCTCTCCTCCGGCTATGAAAACAACGTCATTGAATGGAACTACATCCACAACGTAGCGAAAGAGTCCGAGGACTGCGGCGCATTCTATGGCGGCGGTCAGCTTCATTCCGCCGGCAACATCCTCCGCAACAACAAATTCGAGGACAACGGCTGCTGGTCCGTTTACTTTGACGACGGTCTCTGCGGCTGGACGGCCACGAAAAACCTTCTCATCAACTGCGCGGGCGGTATCGTCTGCGGCGGCGGTCGTGAACTGATCGTCACGAACAACGTCTTCATCGGCTGCGGCTCGGCTGTTGCCTATGACCAGCGCATGATCGACTGGTACAACATGGAAGACCGCCCGGATCTGTGGGATCCCGAACAGAACGGTTGGTGGAAGCAGCTCAACGACTACCCGTATCAGGAAGGCATCTGGGCTGAGTCCTTCCCGAACCTCGCCAAGGTCCACTTTGACAAGACGAGAGAAGACGACATCGACTTCCTCATCAACCCGTCCTACTCCGTCATCGAAAACAACATCTACATCGGCGAAACGTTCCGGTGGACGTACAACATCGCAGACGCCGTCTACCAATACTCGACAATCGGCTACAATTACAGCCATCTGGAGGCCGACCGCGTCTTCGAGCCCGGCACGTACGAACTGACGAAGGTCGCACAGCGCGACAAGAAACTCGTCTATGAGCCGATCGCCTACGACGGATACGGCTGCTACGATGTAACGGCGGACTGATCCGCACAATTCAGGAGGATTTCAAATGAAAACCGTGAAAAATCTGACCGTCTGGCTGCTCATCCTGACGATGGCGTGCTCCGCCCTCTCGCTCTTCGGATGCAGCGATACGACGAATGATAATCCCGCCGGCTCCGATCCCATCGAAACCGAGCCGGCTGACGCAATGCCCTTCGCGGCGCTTGACGAATACTTCGTCTCTCCGGACGGCGCCGACACGAACGACGGCTCCGCGGATCACCCGTTTGCAACGCCTGAAAAAGCGCTCGACGCGATCCGCACGCTCCGTGAATCCGGCAGCACCGACGCCGTGACCGTCAGCATCCTCCCCGGCGAATATGACGTAACGACGCTGACCTTTGATGAATCCATCGGCGGTCCCGACGCGGACAATCCCGTCGTCATCCGCAGATCCGGCGACGGCACAGTTGTCCTGAACGCCGGAAAACGCATCCCTGCCGACGCATTTGCGCCCGTGACCGCTGACGACGCGATGGCTGCCCGCTTCACGGAAGAGGCCGCCGCGCACATCCTCGTCTGCGATCTCGCCTCCGCCGGTCTGACGGCTGACGAGATCGGCACGTACCTTGCTCCGGCCCGCGGCGAATCCAACACGGTCGGCGTGTACTGGGGCGATGAACGGCTGAATCTCGCCCGCTATCCGAACACCGCGAACGAATTTGAAGAAGAAGCGTTCCTCTACGTCGCGGAAGGCGCTGTTCTCGACAAGGGTAATGACGAGATCGGCGGAACGATCCTGCTCTCCGACGAAGCCGCGGAACATCTCAGCCGCTGGGCAACGCTCGACGGTGCATGGGCGTTCGATTACTTCAACTTCAACTGGGCGCAGGAAAACACGCCCGTTGCAGCCTTTGACGCCGACGCGAAGACCGTCACCTTCGGGAAGCGTTCGAGCGACTACAAGGAAGGCTCCGAATTCTTCTTCTACAACGT
>JAZUKT010000173.1:0-1718 GCA_045643445.1 Eubacteriales bacterium | reverse complement strand
TGCGAGTGACTTTTCGACAGCCAACGCCGTGATACGGTCTCTCGCTTTTGTCAGTTCCTTTTCATTCCAGAAGCGTGACAGATCGACAAGCGTTGACGCGGCGCCCGGCGTCTGCATATCACGAATATGCGGCGACGTGCCGTCGAGAACTGCCACAGAGCCGCCGAGTACCACACAGTCGAGTGAATCTGGGTCAGAGCCGCACCGATCGTATTCGACGGTACAATCGGCCTTCTCCGCGATTCTCGCGAGCATCGTGCTTTTTCCGGTACCGGGTCCGCCTTTCAGAATATAGACCCGCTTGAGCCGGTTCTCATCTGCGAGTGCGGGATAACTGCTCACAAATCCGTGCCCCGTGTTGGCGCCCGCAAAATAGGTCGTCTTTCCTTCCGTTTTGATCTCCGTATAACCGTCGTACAGTCCGCTCATAAATCCTCCAGTAAGAAGTCGTTTCATGAGCAGGATATGAAATCGTCGGCTTTTCGGTGAGAGAAAACGACGGAATCAGATTATCTTTTCGATTATTGAGACAAACGCTTCGAGCCCGTCTCTGTCTTCATCGGTAAAACGGCTGAAATCCGGGCTGTCAAGATCAAGCACGCCGATCACCGCGCCGTTATGACGGATCGGGACGACAATTTCGGAATTCGATGCGCCGTCACAGGCAATATGACCGGGAAACTCGTGGACGTTCGGCACAACGATTGTTTCATTGCGTTCTGCTGCCGTTCCGCATACGCCGTGTCCCGGCCGGATCTCAATACAGGCAGGTTTTCCCTGAAAAGGTCCGAGTACGAGCAAACTGTTTTCCATCAGGTAGAATCCGGCCCAGTTGAGACGATCCAGTTTTTCGTACAGAAGCGCGGAGGCATTGGCAAGATTGGCAATGCGATGCGGGACGCCGTCCGTCAAGGCTTTCAGCGTCGCGCACAGCGCCGTATAATCGGTTTTCATGAGAGAATCAGTATTCGGTGCGGTCGATGACCGTCTGCTGATATTCGGGCGAGAGACGCGTGAAATATTCGGAGTACCCGCCGATGCGGACGATCAGATTACCGTACTGTTCGGGATGCGCGACGGCATCCTCGAGTTCCTTGCGGGAAGCGCAGGTCACCTGCAGCTGAACACCGCCGTTTTTGAAATAGCCTTCTACGAGCGAACGCAGAAGCGGACGGACGTGATCCTTTGAGAGACGGATATTCGTAACCGGCGTACCGAGCACAAGATCAAGACGCAGCGACGTTACGCTGTTGAGCATGGCGGTCGGTCCTTCGTGGTCGCGTCCGTGTACTGCCGAGCAGGAATCACAGAGCGGCTCCCAATCAACCCGACCGTCCGGCGTGGAGCGAACCATACTGCCTGCGTAGACGTAGGTCACAAACTGATTCGACACGGCAAAATACCGGCCGCCCGGCGTGCAGGCATACCGTTCAAAATCTCCGTATATAGCCGCAGACAGTTTCTCCGCAATCGCGTTAACGCCGGGATCATCGTTGCCGTGTTTCGGGATTTCCCTGCATTGGCCGAGGAAGACGGGATCCTGCCCGTCAAGCTTTTTCAGAAATTCGTCTGCCGTATAGGTCTTATTATCATAAATGAGAGACTTAATGACCGCCATTGAATCAATGACGTTAATCAGTCCCGCCACGTTGATGACGCTCCAGTTGTAACGCGCGCCGCCTGCGTTGAAATCGAGCATTTTGTCGAGACAATCGTCT
>JAZUKT010000172.1:0-2465 GCA_045643445.1 Eubacteriales bacterium | reverse complement strand
CGGTGATGAGATCGGCACCGCAGTCGTAGAGGCGGTTCGCGGCGTCGCGGGAGAGACCGTTGCCCTCGGCGGCGTTTTCTCCGTTCACGACGGTATAATCGGCGCCGGTTTCCCGGATGAGCCTGCGCAGGCGGCCACCCGATTCGAGATAGGAGACGCCTTCGTTCCCGACCACGTCGCCGATACAAAGAATTCTGATCATATTCATTCTTCTTTCTGCTAAAAAAGAATGTCTCGCAAACCACGCAGCGCTGCGTACCTGTGAGACATTATGTCTGCCGCTTCCTGCGGATCAGTAAGTCAGACCGCGTCTGCGGCGGTTGTAGTCCGAGCGCGGATTGACGATTTCACGCCAGTCAAGATCGCCGTGATCGAGCGCGCAGATGAGGACTTCGGCCGTTGCGATGTTGGTCGCCATCGGCACGTTGTGTACGTCGCACATCCGGATGAGGTTGTATTCGCCCTCGGTGAATTCGTGATCCGGCGTGGTGCTGCGGAAATAGAGAAGGACGTCGATCTCGTTGTAGGAGATGCGGGACGCGATCTGCTGGGCGCCGCCGTGAGAGCCGGAGAGGAGCTTTTCGATCTCAAGTCCGGTGGCTTCCTCGACGTACTTGCCCGTGATGTTGGTGGCACAGATATGGTGCTTTGATAAAATACCGCAATAGGCGATGCAGAACTGCGTCATCAATTCTTTTTTCGTGTCGTCAGCGATCAGTGCAATGTCCATTCTGTCCGTTCCTTTCCCGTTGCACGGTGAGAGCCGCGCATCACTTGTATCCGTAACCGACGCCGTCGGCGATTGTCTGAATCAGAGCGCCCGGCCGCGCCGTTTCATCAGCCTGCCCATGCCGGAGAAAAGCGTGACGTTTTCCCCGCGGATCCGGCGGGCCATGTTGCGGCAGGCGAGCATAAAGCAGGTGTCCTTATCCGGGAGGCGACCGGCGTCCTGCGTTTTCTGGAGCGTTTTTTCGTAAGGGATCACGCCGAGGCAGGGGAGCGCGCATCCGTCGATCATTTCGAGGAGTCCGGCGCGGTGTTCCCGGCGAACGGCGCTCATATCGAACGAGCAGACGATGAGGCGCATATCGCACCCGCCGACCGTTTCAAGCCGTGCGGCAGCCGCTTCGGCGGAACGGACGGAGGTCTGGCTCTGTTCGGAGGGGACCAGGATCATATCGAAGAGATCCGCGGCAGCGGCAGCCATGGCGAGACCGCTTCCCGTGTCGCAGATGACGTAGGCGTAATCTTCCGAGTCGAAGAGCTTTTTCAGCGTCTGCCGGACGAGGGCGGTCGGGATCAGCCCGGCTTCCTCCGCGGCTTCCTCGAGTCGTTCGGACGGGCAGGCCGGGAGCAGCTCGAACGTGGGGAGCGCTTCGTACGGTGTGATCACACATTCGGCGAGCGGCTTGTCTCCCGCGGCGTCGCTGAAATCAAAGAGCGCGCGATCCTCGGCTCCGCAGAGCAGATCGAGGCACCGGCTGGCGAAATCGAGATCCAGCAGCAGCACACGGTCGCCGCCCTCAGCGAGAGCAGCCGCCAGTCCGATGGCAGTGGAACTTTTTCCGACGCCGCCTTTGCCGGAAGCGATCAGCAGTTTATTCGAGATCGGCATGGAAACCTCCTCCGTACCGCGGCCGGAAATGATAAATTACCCTATCAAAATTATAGCACCAAAGGACGGGCGTTGTCAAGGACGAACGGGAACTTTTTTCGCTTTCTTCGCGTCTGACGGGGGAACACTTTTTTCCTCTTGCATTTTCGGAGGATTCTTGTTATAATGATATCATGAGAATTATTTCTTTTTACGGAGGCAGAGATGAAAGACGAAATGCAGAAGACGCTGACTTTTTCCATCCGGGAAGAAGAGCGTGACAGAGAACGCAAAATGCTGCTGCGCGCCGTGTATGACGCTCTCAGCGAAAAGGGCTACAATCCGATCAATCAGCTCGTCGGATACGTGCTGACGGAGGACCCGACGTACATCACGAACTACAAGAATGCGCGCGGCCTCATCCGCCGGATCGACCGGGATGAACTGATGGCGGCGCTCCTGAAGGAGTATCTGGGACTGTGAACGGCGTACCGACTGCGGTGCTTTCGCCGCGTCTGCCGCCCGTTTCGCGGATCGCCATCGGCTCGCTGACCGTTTCGAAGATGCAGGCGGATCTGCCGATCGACGAAGGGGCGGCGGTGCTCGCGTATGCGTTCGACTCCGGCATCAACTTCGTGGATACGGCGCAGTACTATGAGAATTATCCCCTGATCCGACGGGCGCTCGAGCTGTGCCGGAAACCGGACGACGTGATCCTCTCGACGAAGACGTACGCCTATTCGGCCGAACTGGCGCATCAGGCAGTCGAGGAAGCGCGGCGTGCGACCGGGCGGGATGTGATCGACCTCTTCATGCTGCACGAGCAGGAGAGTTACGAAACGCTCCGCGGTCACAGAGAGGCGCTTGACGT
>JAZUKT010000171.1:0-2098 GCA_045643445.1 Eubacteriales bacterium | reverse complement strand
GTAGTATCCACACTGGCCGTGCTGTTCAGTACGCATGTTGATGCGCTCTCGACTGTTATTAAAGGCGTATTCACTGCACTCTCTGCTACAAGCTTTCTTACTTTTACTCTGCTTTACACACCCTGCGCCGCGGCGATTGCGGCCATCAGACGCGAATGGGGCAGCAGAGGAAAGACTGTACTTATCGTTCTTGTGCAGTGCGCTGTGGCATGGTTCACTGCTTTTGTGATATTCAACGTGGGAGGATTGTTATTATGACGATTCTTGATTGCTCCATAATAGCTGTCATTGCCGCGCTGTTTGTGCTGGCATTGATTGCCTACAAAAAGAAGCCTCGCTGCGCTTGCGGACAAGACGGAGGCTGTTGTGGAAACTGCGCCGGATGCTGCCGCAAATACGATGCCGTTTCTGATAATTATCTGCGGAAATAATTGATGATATTGCAATAATTAGTACCGCACTAATAACCATCCACCTGAAGAAACAGTCCCTCAATCCGGTGCGGCGTTCTGCACATCAGCTTACAGACAAATCCCAATTTGTCCGCATCTTGAACGAGCATCGGATTTTGGCGTACAAAATCCGCATCCCGAGAGACTTCCTTATCGGGCTGTCTCAAATGGGGCTGCCTCTTGTTTTTTATAGTCCGGACCCGCATGCTCAGTTCGACACGTTTATCGACCGGATGTCCTCGTAGTCCTCGAGGAGTTTGGCGATGTCGCGGCTCGTGTAGGCGGTTTTCGGGCGGAAGGTGATCACGTAGTCCGCCCCTTCGTCATTCCGCTCGACTTTGATGCTCAAGACCTGAATGCTTCCGTCCATTTCATCAATGAAATGCTTTTTGAAATTTCCATCGCCCCGGGCAATGATTTTGACCTCGGTTTCGGAGTAGGCGTCATTTCCCAGACTGTAGCGATGGAAAACAACCTGTATACACAGAACGATCAGCATAAGCACGATTCCGGGAATATACATTCCGGAGCCGATCGCCATTCCGACACCGGCGGTCGCCCAGATGCCGGCGGCCGTGGTGAGTCCCTTAACGGAGTTGCCGTTGCGGAAGATGACACCCGCGCCGATAAAGCTGATGCCGCAGACGATCTGCGCCGCGATGCGCGAGGGATCCGCACCGTGCGTTCCGGCTAAAAAGTCACCGTTTACGGCGAGTTCCGAAAAGCCGTATTGCGATATCAGCATGACAAGTGCCGAAGCCGAAGCGATGATGCAATGCGTGCGGATGCCCGCTTCCTTCAGGCGGTGCGTCCGCTCAAACCCGATGATGCCGCCGCAAAGGCAGGCGATGATAAGCCGCAGGATTTCAACAAAAATATCCATACTGTCTCCTTTTTGTGCGAACACACGTGATTCGCGCATTTATTCGGGCCGTTTTACCAGTTTCATACACAGCACGTAGGTATCATCAAAGCGGTACGTTCCGCCGTCGCCGCTGGCGCAGAACAGATGCGTGGGCTCTCCGTTTTCGTTAGTCAATAAGGACGGCCGCTCCAGATTGGGCTGCTTGGAGACGTGTCCGTCCGCCCAGCGCACCGTACGGGAATAGACCAGCGGATTTTCGGCGATCTCAAAGTGGATGCAATCGTCGCTTTCGGCGTAGAATCCGTTTCCCCACTCCCCCGTGATTCCGCTGCTCCCGTTTTTGCAGTCGTCCTTGGCGATCAGGCAGAACTTCCGCCTCTTCGCGTCGTACCAGAGGTAGGGATCCTCGACGTGCAGATCCTCGTCCGCGAAGTCGAAAATCGGGCCTTCCTGCAGACGCTCGAACACGCCGTCCGGCTGATCCGCCCGTGCAACGCCCAGTTTCAATGTCGCGTCGGCTCCCTTGCGGGACTTGTAGATCATGTAGGTCGTGCCGTCTTCCAGAATGCAGACCGCGGGGTTCGTGGTCGCCGTGCAGTCCCAGTGGCTCTCGTCTCTGGGCTCGAGCAGGGCGCTGTTCCTGCGCACAAAGGGACCGTCAAGGCTGTCCGCCACGGCGATGCCGATACGCTTCTTGTTCCAGACTTCGGTGAACCGCTCATGGCTCACAACGTCTCCCGGTCCGGGGATCTCGCCCTCATAAGTACAGCCCATATAGTAC
>JAZUKT010000170.1:0-1753 GCA_045643445.1 Eubacteriales bacterium | reverse complement strand
CGGCACCCGGCGATCTTCGCGGGAATCGCGTCCATCAGAACCGTTGACGGATACGCCGCCGTGCCGCCCGGAACATACAGACCGGCGCGATCGACCGGAATGATCTTCTGCCCGATCAGGATGCCATCCTCATCGTTGATGATGAAGCTCGAACGCACCTGCTTTTCGTGGAAGCGGCGAATATTCGCAGCCGCGCGGCGCAGGATGTCGAGAAATTTCGGTTCAACCTGTGCGAGCGCTTCGTCGATCTCTTCTCTCGTGACGGCGAGGGCGGTCAGTTCCGCTCCGTCAAACCGCTTCGTATAATCGAGCAGTGCCGCGTCGCCGTTTGCACGGACGTTTTCGATGATGGCCGAAACCGTATCCGCCACGTTCGACATCGGCGAGAAACGCGAGAATATCTTTTCGTTTTCAACTTCTCCGTAGGGTAAAATCCGGATCATGACTGTGCCTCCCCGATTTGCGCCGAAAGACCCGCGACGACGCGCTCGATCTCGGTTTCCTTGAATTTACAGCTTGCTTTATTTGCAATCAGCCGCGCGCTGATCGGCACGACCGTTTCGATGACTTCGAGGTTATTTTCCTTGAGCGTCGTTCCCGTCTCGACGATATCGACGATCACGTCGGACAGCCCGAGGATCGGCGCGATCTCGATACTGCCGTTCAGATGGATCATGTCGATCTCACGACCGAGCGAAGTATAATAATTCTGCGCGATATTCGAGAATTTCGTGGCAACACGCAGCGTTCTCCGCGGATCGTCCCGGAATCCGACCGGCGCGGCAACCGCCATCCGGCACAGTCCCGTTTTCAGATCAAGCAGTTCGTATATATCCGGCTCATATTCAAGCAGGATGTCCTTCCCGGCCACGCCGATATCCGCCGCACCGCGTTCCACGTAGATGGCGACGTCGGACGGCTTGACCCAGAAATAGCGCACGCCCGTTTCTTCGTTTTCAAAAATCAGTTTGCGGTTCGTTTCGCGGATCGACGGGCAAGCAAATCCGGCTGCCTCGAACATCCCGTACACTTTTTCACCGAGACGGCCTTTCGGCAGCGCGATATTCAATAGATCTTTCATTTTTTATCTCCATCCGTGAGGTCAAGCGTCGTGCGGCATTTCATTTTCCCCGGTACCGTGCGGCGTGCGGCAACGACTTTCCCGCTCTCCGTCAGTTTCTGCATTTTTTCGTGGACGAGTCCGAGCGGCGTCGTGTCGTCGTACAGCAGCAGAACGTCCGCGTCGTAGCCGTCGTCCGATTCCGTCAGGAGTTCGAGCTGATCGAGGTACACGGCAAAGCCGATCGCCCCGGCGCTGCTTCCCATTTTCTTCATGAGGAGGTCGTACTGACCGCCCGAGAGGATGCTGTTCGGGATCCCGTTGATAAAGCCCTGGAAAACGATCCCGTTATAATACGTCATATCGTTGACGACCGAAAAATCGAGCCGCACGCGATCCGTGTCGAGCACGTTCAGAATAGCCGTAAAGTCGGCGACCGTCTTCTTCCATTCGCCGTCGGCGTAGAGCCCCGCGAGCATTTCGCACGTTTCGCTGATGGAACGGCCGCCCGCCAGCAAAAGCCGGAGCGGATCAAGCGCCGATTCTTCAACGCCTTCTTCCCGGCAGAGCGCGTACAGATCGTGGAAATTCTTCTCGCCGATAAAGTGGAGCATCCGTCCGCGCACGTCGTCCGTTACGTTCAATCGGTCGATCACGCAGGACAGGATCCCGAGATGGGAAATATCGAGTACG
>JAZUKT010000169.1:0-10493 GCA_045643445.1 Eubacteriales bacterium | reverse complement strand
CGGAGCGGTTTCCGTCTATTTTCGCGGCGGCGATTATCTCATGACGGCGGGTGTTTCCTTCGATGAAGCCGATTCCGGCAAGGACGGCGCTCCCGTGAAGTACGCTGCCTACCCGAATGAAGAAGTCCGCTTCATCGGCGGTGTCAAGGTCGATCCGTCGCTGATTACGAAAGCCGATCCCGACTCCTCCGTGACGGCCCGCGTCAAGGATGAAACGGCCAAAGCCGCGCTTCTTCAGGCAGACGTGTCCTCGCTGATCGAGGCGTTTCCGCCGCTGTACAGCTACGACGATACGGAGCTGAACGCCGAGCATCCGATGGAATTCTACCTCGGCGAGACGGCGGTGATTCCCGCGCGCTGGCCGAACGACGGCACTCAGGAGGAATTCAACTACGTCACGATGGGCATGGATCCCGAAAAGCCGAGCACCATGTACGACGATAACGTCAAGGTGCGCTACATTCCGACGATCTACTACGAAGACGATACGGCGGAGCGGGCGGCGACCTGGTCGGACGAATCGCTTGAGAACCTTTATCTGACCGGCTCTCTCCAGCAGTCGTACATCATCGACACATTCCGCGTCCTGAAGCTCGACCGCGAGGCAGGCTCGGTCACGCTTACCCACGGCGTTACCCCGAACTATACCGAAACGAAGGGCGGCCGCGCCTATTTCATGAATCTCCCCGAGGAGATCGACGTGCCGGGCGAATCCTACATCGACCGTGACGCGAAAATCGTCTATTTCTACCCGACCGCGGACTACGACGAAAACGAAGTCTGGCTCTCGACGCTTGAAGACGATATGCTCGCCTTCCGGGGTGCCGCGCATCTCCGTTTCGAGAACCTTGATTTTGTCTATATGCGCGGGAACGCCATCGACGCTGAAGGCATCACCGACATGACGATGGAGGGCTGCACGCTTGCTCACACCTCGACGCAGCTTGCGTACCTTCTTGACGCCGAGAACGTCCACCTCAAGGGCTGCCGCATGGGAGACAGCGCGCACGGCGGCATCATCCTCATGGGCGGCGACCGCGATACACTCACTTCCGCCGAATGCTCCATCGAAGACTGCGATATCTTCGACGTGAACCGCGACCGGCTCACCTATATGTCGGAGACGCAGAACGACCGCTTCTTCTCCCGCGCCCCGACGTTTGGGCATCACTACGCGCCTGCCGTCAATATCTTCGCCGTCGGCACCCTGCTTCGCGGCAACAAAATTCACGGCACGGTCGGACAGGCGATCCACCCGATGTCGAACGATATCATCATCGAGCAGAACGAGATCTTTGACTGCGTCACCGAAACCTCGGATATGGCGGCGATCTACTACTACAACAACCCGACGATCCTCGGACTGGTCATCCGCGACAACTATTTCCATGATATCGGCAACGTCTACCGCGGCGGCGAATACTCGATCTATTCGGACTGCGGCTCGATGGGCGCGATGGTCACGGGGAATCTCTTCGTGAACGCCGGCGGTCAGGGCAACCGGGAGAAAAAAACATCCCCGCCGGAAGCCGCGATGCTCCTGTCGCAGTTCGCGTACGTGAAGAACAACGTCTTCGTCGATTCCGAGGCGCTCTTCCGTTACGGCGACTGGTCGCTGAACACGGCAAGATGGCAGAGCGACTGGCAGTTGTACCTCGTCGGCCGCGGAACGTACGCCGGTGCGTGTGCGCCTGAAAAATTCGCCGAAGTCGATTATGATTCTCCCGCATGGCACGAAAAATACGACGGCACGATCTGGGGGAATATTTACAATCACTATTCCGCCGACATTCAGGCCGAATTTGACGCGATCGAGGATGACGAGGCGGCCAGACAGAAGGCGACGGGGCTCTCCCCGATGCGCACGAATGAGATTTCGGGCAACGTGCTCGTGAATATCGGCACGGTCGTCAACGACGATTACATACGAAGCCTCAACTACCACGATAATGTTGACGCCGATCCCTCGATCTTCGCCGATTACGACGGCGGCGACTATACGATCACGGATGCGGGACTTGCGCTGATCCGTGAAACGATCCCGGATTTTGAACCTCTCCGGATTGACCGGCAGGGGAACGAATAAGGACGCGGCCTTCCCGGAAAAAGCCCGGCGAAAAGTCCGGACGAAATAAGGCAAATCAAATTGTCAGACCGAAACGGTTTATTCAGCACTCCCTCATAATATAAACGAAAGGGAACATACCACCATGAAAAAGACGCTTGTACGACTCGGAACTGTACTGCTTCTGCTCCTTCTTACGCTGATCCCGCTGGCTGCGGCGGATGCTGCCGAGAAACCGACAGCCCCCGTAAGCGTCGAGCTCGATCTGCCGAAGGCGGCTGAAGGACTTGCCGAAGGTACCGTTACCGTTACGCTCGACCCGGACAGTCCTGACGCCGATCTGATCGAGCTGTTCTGGGGCGCCGAAGACGGCAAACCGCTCAAGGGGTACGGCCTGCTCGGCCAAAAGCGTCCGTCCGGCTATATTCTGACGGATGACGACGGCACAACGCAGAAGGGCGATCCGGCCGATCCGACGGTCTTTACGCTGCCCGTGGGACTGATCATCCCAGACGGAGCCGTATCCGTTCTGGCGCGTACCGAAAACGGGCGCGGCAGATCCGACTACGTGATCGCATCTCTGCCCGAAGATGTGGCGGCCTTTGCGCTCGGCGAGCCGATCCTTGAATTTCAGACCGTAAGCGACCTGCATCTGACCGGCGAGACCGATCACGAGCATACGAAAAATGTGACCGGTATGCTGCAGGATGTGGCACGTACTTCTCCGAACAGCGTCGGTATTATGGCAGTCGGCGATATCGCCAATAAAGGTACGGCCGAACAGTACGAACAGATGCTGTATCTCGCGTCCAGGATCAAAAATCTTCCGCCGGTCGTCTACCTCATCGGCAACCACGACAACAGCGGTGAATTCCTCGCATTTGCCGATTATGACGGCCTCTGGTTCGACAAATGGCTCGGCGGCTATCATTTCATTTATCTGGCATTGGAGCATGGCGACCGGGCTTATATGCCCGACGAAGAAATCGACTGGCTCCGTGAAAAGCTCGCAGAGGACGCCGAACCCGATGAGCCGATCTTTCTCTTCTGCCACGAAGGGATCATAAACACCGTTGCGGGCTGTTCCGAGGAGGAAAAGTGGTGGGGGATCGAAAACGGCGAGGAAGTCGGAAAAATCCTTGCACAATATCCGCAGGCGATCTTCTTCAGCGGTCATACGCACTGGGAACTCCTCTCTGAAAATGAATATTATCCGGCTGACGAGCGGATGTGCAGCGGGTTCAATACGGCCGCAGTCGGCTATACCTGCTCGGCGCTTGACTATGTCGAGGCCATCAAGGTGCACGGCTCCGAAGGACTGTACGTCACCGTGTACGATAACGGCGTGACGCTGGTGCAGGGACGCGATTTTGTAACCAGACGGTGGCTGGCAGGCGCGCAGTATGCGGTATTTGCGCCGACGGACGCGCCTCTTGCCGATGCAGCCGAAACCGAAGCCGTGACCGAAACGGAGGATACCGAATCCGTATCCGTTCCGGTCGTTGAAAACGAAGCGGTATCGTTCATTTTGCCGGTCGTTCTCGTCATTTGCGGATTCATATTGGCCATAGCGATTCTGGTGATCATTCTGACGGGAAGAAAGCAAAAATAAGACAATAACGATCCGAATGGGGGGCAATATGAAAAAAGCACTTTCGATTTTGATGGCGGTACTCATGTTGACGGCACTTGCCGGGATCCCGATCGGGGCTGATGAAGAAACGGAACCGGCAGCCCCCGTAAGCATCGAGCTCGATTTGCCGAGGGCGGAGCTGGGTCTTGCCGAAGGAACCGTCACGATCACGCTTGACCCGGACAGCCCGGAAATTGAGCTGATCACGCTCTATTGGGGCGACGCGGAAAGCAATCCGCTGGACGGATACGGTCTGCTTGCCCGCACGCGCCCGAAAGGCTACATAGTCAAGCGTCCCGGTTATTCGTCTCATGCGACTCAAACGAATTCATCTCCGACGGTTGTCACGCTGCCGACCGGGCTGATGATCCCCGAGGGCGCGGTATCTGTTCTGGTTCGGCTTGAAAACGCGGACGGCGTATCCGAATATTATCCCGCGCCGCTGCCGGAGAACACCGGAACGGTTTCGCTCGGTAAGCCGCTGATCTCCTTCCAGGCGGTGAGCGACCTGCACGTCAATAAAGATCCCGCTCACGAATGTGCGGCGCACGTTGCCATGATGCTCGAGGACGTTGCCGGAACGTGTCCGGAAAGCGCGGGGATCATGGTAGTCGGCGACATTCAGGACAGCGGCAGCGACGTGGAATTTGAACGGATGCTCGAGATGGCGGAAGCGACGGAGAATGTGCCGCCGCTCTATTACGTCATCGGCAACCACGATTACGGCGGAGGAGAACCGGCTGAAAAGATCGAGCAGTTCAACCGCTATTCCGGCAATGACAGCCTGTGGTTCGACAAATGGATCGACGGCTATCACTTCATCTATCTTGCGCTGGCGACCGGCGAATGTAAGTTGCCTTTCCCGGCGGAAGAGATTGCGTGGCTCCGCGAAACGATTGCCGAAGACGCCGATCCCGAAAAGCCGATCTTTCTCTTCTGCCACGAATCCATTGAAGATACGGTTGCGGGAAGCGCCCGCGAGGAAAAATGGTGGGGCATTGGCGGCGGAGACGAGATCGGTGCGATTCTGGCGGCCTATCCGCAGGCGATCTTTTTCACCGGGCACAGCCATTGGGAACTCGCGTCGGAGAATGAGTATTATCCGGCTGACGAGCGGATGTGCAGCGGATTCAATACGTCCTCCGTCGGTTATCTCTGGACGGCGCTCGATCTCGTAACCGGCGAATATCTCATGGGATCCGAGGGTTTGTACGTCACCGTGTACGATAACGGCGTCACCGCAGTCCGCGGCCGTGATTTTATCAACCGCACGTGGGTCGCGGCGGCACAGTACGCGGTATTCGGCGAGAATTACGCGCCGGTTGAAGCGGAAACGGAGACAGAATCCACTGCTGAAACGGAAAATGAGCCGTACCTTGCGCCGGTAATCGGGCAGGGTCCCGAAAACGAGCCGCCGTCCATGCTTCCGCTTGTGATCGGTGCGGCCGCAGTCGTCGTTCTGCTGACAGCCGTGATCCCGGGGATCATTTTTGCGGTCGTTAATAAGAAAAAGAAATAATTTCATCAACACATACGAGGGAAGCGCATCCGCACAGCCGGTCAACACTTCCGGGAGGCAAACATGGATAAATTCACCACATTCACAGGCATACCCGCCGCGCCGGTTGATGTATCAATTGATCTGCCGCACACGGGCAAAGGCTTGGCCGACGGAGCGGTCACGGTCACGCTCGATCCGGCTGCGCAAGCCGATAAGGTACGCCTCTATTGGGGCGGCAAAGACGGTCAGCCGCTGAACGGATACGGAATTCTCGCCGAAACGCGCCCTGCCGGATATGCCGACGGAGCGCTGACGAATCCGACCGTGATCACGCTGCCGGAGGGTCTGATCATTCCGGATGGAGCAGTCTCGATTCTCGCGCGGACGGTTTTGGCGGATGCCGAATCGACCGGCAAGGCGGCGGCGCTTCCGGCAGACACCGGCTCTGTCGGCTTCGGCAGTCCGCTTCTCTCGTTCGAGGTCGTGAGTGACTTGCACATCACGAAGAACCGTGAGGACGAATACACGGCGAACGTAGCGCGGATGCTCGCGGACGTAAAGAAAAGAGCCGACGAAAGCGTCGGGATCATGGTGGCGGGCGACATTGCCGACACGACTGACGCCGCCGAATATCAGATGCTCACGGATCTGATTGCCGAGAACGAGAAAATGCCGCTCTATATGGTGACGGGCGACCACGATCTGCGCGGATTCGGCGACCCGCAGGTTGAATTTTTCAAGCAGTACGCCGGGAACGACGGCCTTTGGTTCGACCGTTGGATCAACGGCTATCATTTCATTTTCCTCGCAAGACTTGACGGTCCTTGCCGTACGCCGCTGCCGGAGGAAGAGCTCGACTGGCTCCGCGAAACGATTGCGGAAAAGGCCGAGCCGACGAAGCCGATCTTCGTTTTCTGCCACGAATCCGCCGTCGATACGGTCGCGGGCAGTTCAGACGAAGAAGGCTGGTGGGGCATCGGCAATCCGGACGAATTCTGCCGGATCATGGCGGCCTATCCGCAGGCGATGTTCTTCACGGGGCACAGCCATTGGCAGCTTGCCTCGAAAAACGAATATTACCCGGCTGACGGGCGGATGTGCAGCTGCTTCAATACCGCCTCGGTCGGTTATCTCTGGACGGCGCTCGACAAGGTGACGGGCGAACTGCTGCACGGCTCCGAAGGCCTTGCCGTTACGGTATACGATAACGGCGTGACGCTGGTGCAGGGACGCGATTATGTGAATAATAAGTGGATCGCCGCGGCGCAGTATGCGGTGTTCGGCGCGGATTTCGAGCCCGTGACGAAGCCTGCCGCACCGGCGAAGGTGGCGCTTGATCTGAAGCGTGCAGCCGAAGGATGGGCGGAGGGCACCGTGACGGTCACGCTCGAAAAAGGCTATCCGTTCGCTGACAAGCTGCTTCTGTATTGGGGCGACGAAAACGGCAGACCGCTCGACGGTTACGGGATCCTTTCCCGCGCGCGTCCGTCCGGCTACGTAGTCGCACGAAAGGGTTTTATTGCCGCGCCGAAGGGCGATCCGGCCGCACCGACGGTCATTCGCCTGCCGCGCGGGCTGATCATCCCGGACGGTGCGAAGACGGTGCTCGCTCAGGTCATAAACGCTGCGGGCGAATCGGATTATGCGGCAGCGCCGCTTCCGGACGAGGCGGTTCCGTTTGCATTCGGGAAGCCGCTTGCCGAATTCCAGGTCGTCAGCGATCTGCACGTCGTCGAAAATGCGAATGATGATAACACGCGGCACGTCGGCATGATGCTCCGCGATATCGCCGAAACCTGCCCCGAAAGCCTCGGCATCATGGTGGCGGGCGATATAACCAATCGCGGCAGACAGGCGCAGTACGATCTCATGCGCAAAATGATCAACGAGACGCCGAACGTTCCGCCGCTCTGGTGCGTGATGGGCAATCACGACTACTGGGCAGAGGATCAGGCGGAGCAGATCGAGATATTCAAGCGATTTGCCGGGAACGACAGCCTCTGGTTCGACAAATGGCTCGGCGGCTATCACTTCATCTTCATTACCGGCGATCACGGCGCCTGCCGGTTGGATCTGCCGGAGGAAGAGATCAGATGGCTCAGGGAAAAACTTGACGAAAACGCCGATCCGAGCCGCCCGATCTTCGTGTTCTGCCATCAGTCCGTGCTGAATACGATTGCGGGCAGCGATTATCGTGAGGAATGGTGGGGACTCTGCAACGGCGACGTGGTCGGCAGAGTGCTGGCCGCTCATCCCGAGGCGTTCTTCTTCAACGGGCACAGCCATTGGGAACTTGCCTCCGATAACGAATATTATCCCGCGAACGAACGCCTCTGCCACGGATTCAATACGTCCTCGGTCGGCTATCTCTGGACGAGCCTCGACGTCGATCCGGGCGAATACCTCTACGGCTCCGAAGGACTCTACGTTACCGTGTACGATAACGGCGTGACGCTCGTCCGCGGCCGCGATTTCGTCAATCGTAAGTGGATCGCCGCCGCCCAGTTTGCCGTGGAGAGCGGAGAGAACGCGGCTTCTTGAAATGAAGCCCTCCTGACGCAAGCGTCAGGGGCAAGAACTTCTGAATGGGTATGGGTTGGACAAGGTTCAAACCATCAAATAAAGGCGTTTCAGAGCCTCAGAAGAGCGTTTCCGAGGCGGTCAGGCACCACCGAGACCCTATGAACCCACCGCGAGGTGGGACTTGTCGCGCGAGTACCTCTTGTGCGCCGTCCGCGGAGGACAAAAAAATAAAATTGAGAAGTCCGCAGACTTCTCTACCATACTCCCCCAAAAATAAACGAAAGGGAACATACCACCATGAAGAAAGCACTATCCCTCATGCTCGCTGTTCTGCTGACCTTGCCGCTCTTCACGAGCTGCACATCGGCGAAAGAACAGTCCGCCGTCATCCCCGCAGAAGGCGAAACCGTCCTCTACGTCTCGCCGACCGGCAACGATACCGCAGACGGAACCTTCGACGCGCCGCTTGCCACCCTTGATGGCGCAAAGGCGAAAGTCCGCGCACTTCTCCCGACGGCTGCCGGAGCGGTCTCCGTTTATTTCCGCGAGGGCGACTACCTCATGACGGCGGGCGTGAACTTCAACGGAGCCGATTCCGGCAAGGATGGCGCGCCCGTGAAGTATGCCGCCTACCCGGACGAAAAAGTCCGCTTCATCGGCGGCGTCAAGGTCGATCCGTCGCTGGTCACCGCAGCGGATCCGACTTCTTCCGTGACCGCCCGCGTGACGGACGAAACGGCCAAAGCCGCGCTGCTTCAGGCGGATGTGTCGTCGCTGATCGAAACGTACACCGATCTGTACTGCATCCGCGATTCCGCGAGTGACGCCTTCAAACAGGTCGAACTCTATCTCGGCGAGAATGCGATCGTGCCGTCCCGTTGGCCGAACCGCGGCGGCGACTACGATTTCAACTATAAACTGACGTTGTCCGACCGCGAGACCGTCGTCGGTGAGAACGGCGAACGCACGGTTTTCTTCGATGACGAAGTCGCGGCGCGCGCTGCAGGCTGGTCGGCGGAATCCATTGCCGAAATGTACCTGCACGGTTATCCGCAGTACGACTGGATCGCCGATAATCTCGCCGTTTCCGCGCTTGATGCGGCCGATCATTCCGTGACCGTAACGAGCGGCACGCATCATTTCTTCGGCGGAACAGGCGGGAGCGGCCGCATTCTGTTCATGAATCTGCCGGAAGAGATCGACGTGCCCGGCGAATCCTACGTAGATCGGACGGCGAAGATCGCCTACTTCTATCCGACGGCGGATTTTGACGCGGACAACGTGTGGCTTTCGACGCTTGCCGACGATATGCTGACGTTTGACGGCGCGTCTCACTTCATTTTCTCCGGCATCGACTTTTTGTACACGAGAGGGAACGCGATCACGTTCCGCGACGGCGAAGACTTCACGATGGAGGACTGCACGGTCGCGCATACGTCCGCGAAGGCGGCCAGCTTCATCCGCGCGAACCGCATTCATCTGAACCGCTGCGAGCTGTACGATACGGCGAACGGCGCGGTGCTGATGATCGGCGGAGACCGGGAAAATCTGATCTCCAGCGAAAACGTCATTGAGAACTGCGATATTCACGATTACAACCGCAGCGGCCTGACGTACAGCCCCGAGGTGGAGGAGCTGATCACGCTGTACTCGGCGACGGCCTATACGCCCGGTATCTATGCGGCGGCGGTCGGCATGAAGATCAGCCATAACAAGATCCACGGCGCGGTTCATCAGGCGATTTCCGCCGAAGCGAACGACCTTGTCGTGGAATACAACGAAATCTACGACTGTATGCGCGAAGCGGGCGACATGGGTACGATCTACTACGGCCGCAATCCTTCGCTGCTCGGCATCGTGTACCGCTACAATTACTTCCACGACAACGGAAACGTCTATCCGGGTTCCGGCCAGTTCGATATTTACATTGACGACGGTTCGATGGGACCGGAGATCTACGGCAACCTCTTCACGACGACATCGGCGGCCTGCGTGATGATGCACGGCGCGCAGTTTGCGAAGATCACCGGCAACATTTTCGTTTCGACGTCCAACGCCGTCCGGTATGCGCATTGGGCAAGCAACGGCAGCCTGCAGGGCGACTGGGTGCTCTTCCTCTACAACAAGGGCAAGCGCAGCTGTGACGCGCTTCAGAAGATGCAGGCGGTCAACTTCGACTCCGGGATCTGGCACGAGCATTACGCCGACACGATCTGGGAGAATCTGTACCGCTTCATCGACGACGCAAAGATCGAGGAATTTTCGACGCTCTCTGACAACGATCTGGAGCGGAAGTGCAAAGGTCTCGCGCCGTATCTGACGAATGAGGTCGCAGGGAACCTCTACATCGACGTGGAGGAAATCTACTATGGCGACAAAGTCAATGAACACGATAACTTCACGTCGGATGACCTCACGCTCTTCACCGATGCCGAGGGCGGAGATTATTCTCTCACCGATGCCGCTCTCACCGAGATCCGCGAAACCTGCCCCGATTTTGAGCCTCTCCCGCTCGGTCTGATCGGCCCGCAGTAAAAAATGTCCGAGTTGATACAGAAGAAACCATGATGGAAAAACTGAGATTCGGTATTGTGGGGATCGGCAATATGGGCGGCACCCATATGAAGAGTCTGTACGACGGAATGATAGCGGACGCGGAACTGAAAGCTGTCTGCGATATCGATCCCGAAAAAAGGAAAAGAGCACAGGAACTCGACGGTGTGACGGTTTTTGAGGATTATCAGGATCTGCTCACATCCGGCCTGATCGAC
>JAZUKT010000168.1:0-5568 GCA_045643445.1 Eubacteriales bacterium | reverse complement strand
GCCGTCATCGCCGCCGTGATCGCGCAGAGCTTTTCGTCCGCCGCCGCTGCCGCCGTGATCCAGTCGGATACCGTGTCGGTAACGGTAGGAGCGGATTTCTTTTTCGGCTCGCCCGTTTCGGGATCAAACGGCCCCGTGCTGTGGAACCGATCCGGGTGTTCCTCCGCCGGCGGATAGCCCGCGCCTTTTTTCGTGATCATGTGTACCACGAGTGGGCGATCCTTCGATTTTGCTTCCTCAAGCACCGCCGTCAGCCGTCTGATATTCTGTCCGTTCACCGGGCCTATGTAGTCAAGACCGAACGCCTCGAACCACGTTTCGCTGCCGGTCGTTTTTTTGATGAAATCGCGCACCCACCGCGCCGCCGCGACCAGTCCGCCGCCGATCAGCGGGATCTTATCGAAGATGCGCTTCAGGACGATCTTGAACGTGAAGTACCGTTCGCTCGTGCGGATCAGCGAGAGATAATGCGAGACGCCGCCGACGTTCGGGGAGATCGACATTTCGTTGTCGTTCAGAAGGATCACGAGCCGGAGCCCGGAGCCCGCCAGCTGATTGAGCGCCTCGTAGATCATGCCGCCGGTGAAGGAACCGTCGCCGACTACCGCCACGACTGTATGAGTGTTTCCGGCCAGCCGGTTCGCCTCCGCCATGCCGATCGCCGTTGAGAGCGAGGTGCCGCTGTGCCCGGCGAATACGGCGTCATAGGGACTTTCGTCGGGCGACGTGAAGCCGGAGAGACCGCCGTCCTGCCGGAGCGTGGAAAAAGCCTCCCACCGTCCGGTCAGAAGCTTGTGCGCGTAGGCCTGATGACCCACGTCGAAAACGATCGCGTCGTCCGGGCAGTCGAAGACCCGGTGCAGCGCGATCGCCGCTTCCACCATGCCGAGGTTGGAGGCCAGATGCCCGCCGTTTTCCGCGACCGTTTCGAGGATTTTCCGTCGCAGTTCCGCGGCCAGGGCGGGCAGTTTATCTTCCGGGAGCGCTTTCACGTCGCCGGGTGATTGTATATCCGGTAAAATTTCGTACGTCATATCGTCATCATGCGCCGGGCGTCTGCTCCGGTGCCAGATTTGTGAATTTCGTGAAGCGGCCGATCCAGCCGAGCTTGACCTTGTCGAGCGAGCCGTGACGGTTCTTCGCGATGATCACTTCCGCGGTAGACTGATCGACTTTTTCGTCCTTGTAGTATTCGTCGCGGTAGAGGAACATGACGATATCGGCGTCCTGCTCGATCGCGCCGGAGTCACGCAGGTCGGACAGCATCGGGCGCTTGTTTTCGCGGTTTTCGGGGCCGCGGGAGAGCTGGGCGCAGCAGATGACCGGGACGGACAGTTCCTTCGCCAGCAGTTTCAGGCCGCGGGAGATGTCGCCGACTTCCTGCACGCGGTTGTCGTTGTGCCGGTCGCCCTGCATGAGCTGTAAGTAGTCCACGACGACGAGACCGAGATTTTTCACCCGGCGCAGCTTCGACTTCATGGCCGTGACCGTGATGCCGGGCGTATCGTCGATCAGGATCTCCGTGCCGGAAAGGCGGTTCGACGCATGAGCGAGCGCGTCCCAGTCTTCCTTTTCGAGCTTGCCGGAACGGAGTTTATAGCTGTCGATCTGCGCCTCCGACGAAAGCATACGGGTAGCAAGCTGCTCCGCGGACATTTCGAGGGAGAAGACGCAGACGGTCTTTTGCGTTTTGATGGCGGCTTCCGTCGCAATATTCATGGCGAACGACGTTTTGCCCATGCCGGGACGCGCGCCGATCAGCACAAGGTCGGAGTCGCCCATACCGACGATGACGCCGTCGAGTGCCGCAAAGCCGGTCGGCGTACCGCGGAGTGCTTCGGGATCCTGCGCGAGTTTGTTCAGCCGGTCATATACGGCGAGCATGGCGTCGCGGATATGGACGAAGTTCTTGTTCTCGCGCGCCTCTGCAATGCGGAACACCGTCGTTTCGGCGTATTCCACGAGTCGTTCGGCCTCGTCGTCGCCCGTGTACGCCGCGTCGGCAATATCCTCGCCCGCTTCGATCAGCGCACGAAGGATCGCCTTGTCGCGCACGATTTTGGCGTAATCCCGGGCGTTTGCCGCCGTCGGGACTGCCTCGGCCACCAGCTTCAGATATTCCCGTCCGCCGGATTCCGTATAGGTCCCGCTCTGCGTCAGTTCCTCAATGAGCGTAACGACGTCGATGCTGCGGGATTTCGCGTACATCGACTGCATGGCGCGGAAAATTTCCGTATGCTCGGGCATATAGAAGTCGTCCGGCCGGATCAGCGCCGCGATATCGTCCATGCAGGCGGGATCGATCAGAATGGCGCCGAGCAGAGACTGCTCCGCTTCCAGGGAAAACGGCATTCTGCGGTCGATTTCACTGTTCATTATCATTCACCGAGCCTTTCTTGGCACTTCGGGCCGTCAGGCACAAAGTGCGCTATGGATTGGGAAAGGGATTTTATCAGCCGGCGTAAACGAGGACGTTTAGTTTCCCGGCGATCTCCGGGTACAGTTTCACGTCCACGGTGTAGGTGCCGTAGCTCTTGATCGGGTCGGCGAGGACGATCTTGCGCTTGTCGACGGCGATGCCGAACTGCGCTTCGAGCGCTTCCGCGATGTCCTTCGTCGTGACGGAGCCGTACATTTTGCCGTCCGCCGCGCCGGGCTGTACCTTGATCTTCACGAGCAGTCCGCCGAGTTTTTCAGCCGTTTCGCGGGCAGCCGCCTTTTCAAGCTCGATCTTGCGTGCCTTTGCGGCTTCCTTGTTCTTGATGTCGTTCAGGATGGCGGCGTCCGCCTCGACCGCGAGCTTCCGCGGCAGAAGGAAATTGCGCGCGTAGCCGTCCGACACGTTGATGAGATCGTCTTTCTTGCCCTGTCCGGGTACGTCTTTCAGTAATACGACTTTCATTTTTCTATCCTCACATTCTGTTGATTTTCATGTTGCGTCAGAGGGTCACTCAGCCGAGCACCCCGTCGATCGCCTTGCGCAGCGCTTCGAGCGTTTCGTCGAGCGTTCCGCCGTCAAACTGCGCCGCCGCCGCGTCATAGTGACCGCCGCCGTTCAGCGCTTCCATCACGAGCTGCACGTTGAGCTTGCCGTTCGAGCGGGCGGAGATGTGCACCGTGTCGCCCGTCCGCATCAGCGCAAACGAGGCCTCGATGCCGTCCACCATCAGAAGATTGTTCGCCGCCTTTGCCGCGATCACGCTGTCCGCCGCGTCGGGTTCGTCCACCACCGTGATGGCGCATACGTCCCGGTAGATCTCGACGTTCGTGCGGAATTTCGCTTCCTGCCGGTAGTCGTCGAGGGATTCGCGGAAGAGCTTCTGCACGGTCACGGGATCTGCCCCGCGGTCACGGAGATACATGGCCGACGAGAAGGTTCGCGTGCCGGTGTTTTTCGTAAATTGCTGCGTATCGAGCGCGATACCGGCGAGCAGTACGTTTGCCACCGCCGCCGAGCATTCGTCTTTTTCGAGCACCTGTTCGAGCATTTCCGCCACCAGCTCGCTCGCGGAGGACGCGGACGGTTCGATATATTCAACGTCCGGCTCACGGGCAAATTCCGCCGTCTTGCGGTGATGGTCGATCACGGCGAGCTGTTCCGTGCGGGTGGCAAGCTCGGGCACCTCGGTCACGGCGAGATTGTTCACGTCGGTCACGATGACGAGCGTCCCGGTCTCGAGGAGATCGAGCGCCGCCGCCGGATCGACGAAGAGGCCGCCGAGCCGTTCGTCCTGCGCGATCAGGTTCCGGCAGCCGATCAGATTGCGGTTCGTGTGATCGAGCACGACTTTCACGGGCGTTCCGCAGTTCAGGGCGATCAGCGAAAGACCGACCGCGGAGCCGAATGCGTCGAAATCCGCGTACCGATGCCCCATGATGAGGACGTTCGAGGCACGCTTCACGGCTGCCGTCAGTTCGTTCGATACGACGCGGGCGCGGACGTTCGTGCGCTTCTGCACGGATTTCGTCACGCCGCCGTAGAAGTCGGTGGAGTTGTCGCCCTTGACGACCGCCTGGTCACCGCCGCGCTGCAGAGCCAGATCGAGCGCCGCGTGAGCCGCCCGTTCCTTTTCCTCAAAGGAGCCCGTGCTGCTCGACACGCCCATCGAAATGGTCAGCGGCAGATTCGTTTCACCGACACGCACGGCGCGCACCCGGTCGAGCAGTTCAAATTTTCCTTCGATCAGCCCGTCCAGCGCCCGTTTTTCGGTGATGAACAGGTATTTGTCGCGTTCGTATTCCTTGAGGATGCCGCCGACTTCCTCCGCCCAGTCGCGCAGGATCTCGTCGATGCGCACGGCCGCCGGACGGTACTGCTCGCTGTCGTACTGGAGCATTTCGGAAAGGTTGTCGATCAGGATATAGGAGATGACCGGCTCGTCACCGGCGGCCTTTTCGTTCAGCCGCTCGAAATCGGTCACTTCCGTCGTCATGACGAGGGCGAATTCCCCGTCGTCCGTTTTGATGTGGTTGTACTGCGCCCGGAACGAGCGTCCGCCGTACGTCATGCGGCAGCCGTCCGTCGCCTGAGAAGCGCGCACGTCCGCGAGCGTCACGCCGAACAGATCGACGAACACCTCGCCTTTGAATTTCTTTCGGTCGGAGAGGAGCGCTTCCGCTTCACGGTTTGCCCAGACGATGCGCTCGTCGGTGTTGCAGATGAACACGGGCGCTTCCATCCGCACGACGGCGTCGTACATGATGCGGCCCATGACCGGCAAAAGCGTTTCGTCATAGACGACGCCCGCCTTCGTCTTCTGTTCGAGGAGAAAATACGCCCCGACGCAGACGACGGCGTAGAGCAGGGCGAGAACGATCCCGGTGCCGAGCGGATCAGCCGACGTGAACCGCACGATCAGCGCGCCGAGAATCAGAAAAAGGATCGCGCATCCGGCAAAACCGAGCGCCGTCACGGTGCGGAAGCCCGTATGCTGGATCCTGGTCTTTTCGGGGGAGGTTTTCGGCATAGCGTACCTCGTTCTATCATTACGGATTTTTTAGATTCGGAAAAAGGGGTCACTGCCCGATAATAATTCAATTTATATTATAACACAAAACGTGCGTGTATTTACGACCAATTTATGAATATTTTTGATTATATTGAAGATTTCGTGCGATTTTTCGCCGGAAAACGAAGAAAAACGGGTCAATCGCCGCGGTTTTCCGGCTGACTGCCCGTTTTGGATTCGGTTTATTCAGAAGTATTTGCGGTCGAGCACGCGCATCTGCGCCGCTTCGGTGAGGTGATGCTTCTTCACCCGGCCGCCGATCACGCCCTCGGCCTCGCGGATGCCCGATTCGACGGCTTCGAGATCGGCGAGCGTCCGCGCGACCCGCAGGATCCGGTCGTAGGCGCGTGCCGAGAGATTGGTGCGCCGGAAGACGCCCTCCATGACCGCCGTACCCGCGTCGTCCAGCTCGCAGAATCGGGCGAGGTCGCCGGACTGCATCTGCGCGTTCGATTTGACGGCGTAGTCGGGGTCTCCCGCCAGTTTGAACCGTTCCCGGCTGAGGACGCGCGCCGCCTCCACCCGCTGACGGATCTCCGCGGACGGCTCGGCGGATTCT
>JAZUKT010000167.1:0-2424 GCA_045643445.1 Eubacteriales bacterium | reverse complement strand
CGCGGCAGGCCGGTGCACGTCGGTGACGGAAGGTATGTGGGACATCATGCGCGTGATCCCGTGCTGTGCGGTGACCGGCGAAGCGGCAGGTGTCGCGGCGGCGATGACGGACGATTTTTCCGCGCTCGACGTGACGGAATTGCAGGCGGAACTCAGGCGGCGCGGCGTGGTGCTGCATGAAAGTGATTTAACATAAACATAAGGAGAAAACGATGAAACAGGTTGATATGGAAGCGATCCTTGAGGATCTGCGTACCTCGAAAAACAAAAAAATGGTGCTCGATACGGACACCTATAATGAAGTGGACGACCAGTTTGCCGTGGCGTACGCGATGACGGCGGAGGATATTGACGTGCTGGCGATGACGGCCGCGCCGTTTACGAATCCGCGTTCCGTTTCGCCCGAGGACGGCATGGAAAAGAGCTATCACGAGCTCGTCGCCGTGCGCGATATGGTCGATCCCGGGAGCAAGATCCCGTGCTACCGCGGTTCGCGCGCTTATCTGACGGATATGAAAACGCCGCAGCCGAGTGAAGCCGCCGAAGCGATCGTCCGACTGGCGCACGAAACGGAAGGAAGACTGTACGTCGCGTGCATCGGCTGCTTCACGAACGTCGCATCCGCCTTGCTGCTCGATCCGTCGATCGCCGAAAAGATCGTCGTGATCCTCGTCGGCTTCCATCAGTTCGGCATCTGCTGTGCGAATGAATTCAACCTCCGTCAGGACTATAACGCCGGTCACGTCATTCTCGAATGCGGCGTGCCGACCGTGATCCTGCCGGCGAAGCACTGCACCGAGGCGCTTCGGACGACGGCGGCGGAGATGATGGCGTATTTCGGAAACGGCGCGGCCGGCAAGATCGGCGACTATCTGATCTCGCTGCTCGTGCGCGAACACGGCCCGGTCATTCTCGAAGACGGTACCTGCAATCCCATCACGCGCATCATCTGGGATATCGCGTCGGTGGCGTTCCTGCGGAATCCGGACGAGAACTGCGAGACGGCGATCGTGGACGCGCATACGCTCGACGACGACAAGAACTGGACGCCGACGAACGACGGACGCAAGATGATCTACGTGAGCGCATTCCGGCGCGACCGCGTTTACACCGATTTCTATACGCTCCTGCGCCGCGGCATCAAGCGGTAACGAAAAAACAAAAGGCGCCTCGCATGAGGTGCTTTTTTTATTGGATTTCGCAGTTCCGGATGGCAAAATCAAGCAGCAGATTGATCAGCTCGTTGCGGGATCGGTTGGTTTCTTTTGACAGATGATCGAGCGAAGCGACCGTTTCCTCCTTAATGCGGATGGAAAAAGTTTTGTACCCGTCATCGCCTTTCAGGGCCTTGCGGTTGATGATCAGCTTTTTCTCCATGACACGTGTCCTTTCGATAAATACATATCTGTTTCTTATAGTTTATCCTTGACACGGCGGAAATTATATGTGATGATATATGTTATATCATATTGCTGACGATTTTTCCGAAAAAAGGGAAGCGCGGCAGAATTATCATGAAACGAGGATAGAACCATGGACGGACAGGAACCGATGAATCAGACACAGGTCAAAACCAAATTCTGCAAGTTCTGCGGCGAGCGTATCCCGGAGGATGCCGTAATCTGCCGGTTCTGCGGGAGACAGGTGGAGGAATTGTCCCGCAGTACGGCGACACCGCAGGTCGTGATCAACAACTCCAATTCAAACGTCAATACCAATACGAACATCAACGGTTATATGGGCAAATGCCGCAATAAGTGGGTGGCGTTGATCCTCTGCATTTTCCTTGGTTTTGTCGGTGCACACAAGTTTTATGAAGGCAGAATCGGCGCGGGCATCCTTTATCTCCTGACGCTCGGCCTTTTCGGCATCGGCTGGATCATTGATATTATTGTCCTTTTGTTCAAACCGAATCCGTATTTCGTCCGATAAACGCAGTCATTCGAAAAGGCACCTCGCGTGAGGTGCTTTTTCTTTCTTTGTCCCGTTGCAATTTTCCGCGCCGTGTGGTACAATGGGACGAAAAATCACGGTTCTCAAAGATAAAGGATAAAATATGAAAATCGGACTGATCGTTGCCATTGAAATGGATTCGGTTTTTGCGCACTACACGGACGTCGCGGAACTCCAAGCGCCGCCCGCTTTCCGGCTGTACCGCGCCGCGCATGACGGACGGGAGATCTATATCCTGCATACCGGCATGGGAGAGATCGCGGCGGCCGCGGGCGTGCAGTATCTCATCACGAAATACGCCGTCGACGTGATCGTCAATTTCGGCGTGGTCGGCGGCCTGACCGACAGCATGAAAAAACAGCGGATCTGCGTGATCGACCGCGTCGTCCACTACAAATACGACTGCTCCGAGTTCCTCGATCTGAAGATCGGGCAGGTGGCGGAGCACGATTCCGTGTATCTGCCGACGGA
>JAZUKT010000166.1:0-1558 GCA_045643445.1 Eubacteriales bacterium | reverse complement strand
GATGTTCGCGCCTGCTACGAGGTCATAACCGAAGCCGTATTCTTCAGCAGCGGCGGCAGATGCAGCATGGATGTTTTCCATCATGCGGTGCAGCTGTGCATCCACTTCTTCTGCGCTCCAGGAGAGACGTTCGCTGTTCTGACACATTTCGAGTGCGGATACGCCTACGCCGCCGGCATTGACTGCCTTGGACGGAGCAACGATCATGCCCTTCTGTTCACGCAGGAACTGGAGTGCGTCGTTCGTGGTCGGCATATTGGCTACTTCGATGTAGTACTTCACGCCGTTTGCAGCGATCTTTTCAGCGGAATCCATCTTGACGTCGTTCTGCGTAGCAGCCGGCATGATAACGTCAGCCTTGACGCCCCACGGCTTTTCGCCCGGGAAGAACGGTACGCCGAACTTATCTGCGTAATCCTGAACCTTATTGCGGTTGGAGGAACGCATTTCGAGCATGAAGTTGATCTTTTCGTCCGTGCAGACGCCGTCTTTATCGTAGATATAGCCGTCCGGGCCGGAAAGCGTAACGACCTTCGCGCCGAGCTGAGCGGCCTTCTTGCAGATACCCCATGCCACGTTGCCGAAGCCGGATACTGCGATCGTCTTGCCCTTGATGTCTTCGCCTTCGTGCTTCAGCACTTCGCACAGATAGTACATAGCGCCGTAGCCGGTGGCTTCCGGACGAATGATGGAACCGCCGTACGTTCTGCCCTTGCCGGTGAAGACGCCGTTTTCCCATACGCCCTTCAGTCTGCGGTACTGGCCGAACATATAACCGATTTCACGGCCGCCGACGCCGAGGTCACCTGCCGGAACGTCGATGTCCGGACCGATGTAGCGGTACAGCGCGGTGATGAAACTCTGGCAGAAACGCATGATTTCAGCGTCGGACTTGCCGGTCGGATCGAAGTCGGAACCGCCCTTGCCGCCGCCGATCGGCATGCCGGTCAGTGCGTTCTTGAAGGTCTGTTCAAAGCCGAGGAACTTGATGATGCCCGGATATACGGTCGGATGGAAACGGAGACCGCCCTTGTACGGGCCGATCGCACCGTTGAACTGGCAGCGGTAACCGGTGTTCGTATGTACCTTGCCGGCGTCGTCCGTCCAGACAACGCGGAACGTGAACATACGCTCGGGTTCTACCATGCGGTTGAGCAGGTCAGCTGCTTCATATTCCGGATGCTTGTCAACGACGGGAGACAGAGAGGAAAGGACTTCTTCAACCGTCTGGATAAATTCCGGTTCAGAGGCGTGCTTCTTTTTTACGTTTTCAATAACGCTTGCAACATATGCATTCATAACTGAAACCTCTTTCTTGAATTATCATTTCATCATAAAATGATTTGACTAATTATACACCCCGAAGCCGTCCGCTGTCAAGGGAATTTCACGACAAAAATCAACTTTTTTGACGAACCGCCGTGAGAAATCAGCGCCTTTTTCTGCCAGTATCTTTGGGCAGAATGCATAATCCCCCGCGGCGGTTTTATAATTATACATCCGCTCTATTTCGCCCGCCGTCCGCATAGAATGGAGCAGATCGTCGGCGTCGGGAGGC
>JAZUKT010000165.1:0-8167 GCA_045643445.1 Eubacteriales bacterium | reverse complement strand
CGCCAAACCCGCCATTCGTGCCGTTATGTGTGCCGTTTCTGCGAATTTGGCGACAAAAATGTGAATATCGGATACTTTTTGTACCCTATCCTGCCTTGATTTTCACGTTTTTTTGGATTACAATATGAGATGGAAGGTTGTCGGCTCGGCCGCGCCTTCAATTCAGACAAAATTCACGATCATTTCATACAGTTTGGGAGGATCCGTATCATGGAAAATTTCAATCCCGCAGCGGAAAAACTGAAGCGCTTCGGCGGTACCCCTGCCGTCAACTGCCCCGTTCCGGACGAGATGTTCGCATGGCCCTACGTCGATGAAGAAATCGAAAACGCCGTGCTCGACGTCGTTCGCAAGAACAAGATGTCCGGCATTGACATCACGATGGAATTTGAAGAAAAATTCGCCAAGTGGCAGCACCGTAAATACGGCGTCTGCTTCCCGAACGGCACGATGGCTCTCCAGACCGCCATGTTTGCGATCGGCCTCGGCGCGGGCGACGAAATCATCTGCCCGACGAAGACCTACTGGGCTTCCTGCACCTCCGCGATGGCTCTCGGCGCTACCGTCGTTTTTGCGAACGTCTGCCGCGATACGCTCTGCCTCGATCCCGAGGATCTTGAACGCTGCATCGGCCCGAGAACAAAGGCCATCATGGTCGTCCACTACTGCGGTCACCCCGCCGACATGGATCCGATCTGCGAAATTGCCAAGAAGCACAATCTGAAGATCATCGAAGACGTCTCCCACGCGCAGGGCGGTATGTACAAGGGTAAGATGCTCGGCACGTTCGGCGATGTGGCCGCCATGTCGCTCATGTCGCTGAAGTCCTTCTCCTGCGGCGAGCTCGGCATCCTCGTGACCGATTCCCGCGAAGCCTACGAACGTTCTCTCGCCTACGCGCAGTACGAGCGCAACAATCCGGGTTACGTTACCGAAACCGAATCGCTCCTGCCCTACGCCTGCATTCCGCTCGGCGGTATGAAGGGCCGCGCGAACCAGATCTGCACCGCGATCGGCCTTGTACGTCTTCGCACCTATGACGAAAAGATCAAGGAGATCCGCCGTGCCATGAACTACTTCCTCGACCTGATGGAAGGCACGCCCGGATTCCACCCGATCCGCGTGGACGAATCGACCGGCTCCACCATGGGCGGCTGGTACAACCCCGTGGCGCTCTATGCGACGGAAGAACTCGGCGGTCTGCCGATCAAAACCTACATCGAAGCCGTCGAAGAAGAGACCGGCTACCACGGCTGGAGCGGCGGCAACTATCCGCTTCACACGCACCGTCTCTTCCAGGACTACGACCTCTACCACGCCGGCAAGCCGACTCGTATCCTCTTCGCCGACCGCGACGTCCGCGATCTTGACTACGCGCTCAAGGCCTCCGAAGACATCCCGTGCCTCGGTATTCCGTGGTTCAAGCTGTACCGTCCCGAAATTATTGAAATGTACGCAAACGGCTACAAGAAGGTTTCCGCACACTACCGTGAACTGCTCGGCGAAAACGGCGGCGAGATCGGCGGTATGTGGTACCACAGCGTTCACTAAGGAGGCACATGATGCAGATCTGCAAAAAAATCGACGTACACGCACACGCCGTACTGAATGATCAATACGAATATAAACTGAACATCCGTATCACCCCGGAAATGCTGCTCGATCTCTACGACCGGGTGGACGTGGACTACGGTATCCTGCTTCCGATCGTCTCTCCCGAGGGCATGACGCTCGTGATGCCGAACGGAAACACCTGCGCGATCGCCAAGCAGCGTCCCGACCGTTTCTTCTGGTTCTGCAACATTGACCCGCGTATGATGCCCTACAACAGCGCCACGACCGACTACCTCCCGATGCTCAGTTTTTACAAGGAACTCGGCGCGCGCGGCGTCGGTGAAATGACCTCGAATCTGCTCGCGGACGATCCCCGGATGGAGAATCTGTTCGCTCAGTGCGCTGAAATGGATATGCCCGTGACGATCCACATCGCTCCGAGCCTCGGCGGCTACTACGGCATCGTGGATGAACTCGGCCTCCCACGCCTGACCAAGCTGCTGAAAAAATATCCGAAGCTGAAGATCTTCGGCCATTCTCAGCCGTTCTGGGCCGAGATCGGCGATAACGTCACCGAGGAAAACCGCTTCGACTATCCGACCGGCAAGGTCCATGAAGGAGCGCTTGCCCGCATCATGCGCGAGTGCGAGAATCTCTATCTCGATATGTCCGCCATGAGCGCCTACACCGCGATGACCCGCGATCCCGATTATTCCTACCGCTTTATCGAAGAATTCGGCGACCGCATGATGTTCGGCATCGACTGGTCCAGCCCCACGAACAGACACCTCGGCAAGCTGAACACCTTCCTCGACGAAGGCGCGCAGAACGGCTCCATCAGTGAAAAGAATTACCGCGCGATCTGCCGCGGCAACGTCATCCGTCTTCTGAATCTGCCGCTCGAGTCATGACGACTTCCTCTTACCAGAGTCTCACTGCGCTCTCCGACGCCTGTCCGCTCAGCTTCAAGGCGCACAAGCACACGGACGCCAGTCAGAACGTCGTTCACCTCTGGCACGAGGCGCTTGAGATCAAACGGTTCTTCTCGGCCGGCACGAAGCTCATCATCGGCGACGAGGTCTTTTTCTCGGAGGTCGGCGACGTCTTCGTGATCAGCCCGCTCATCCCGCACAGCACGTCGGATGAAAGCAATTCGAACGATTATCATATGATCGACATTGATCTCGCCCGCCTGCCGGTCATCCCCGGCTCCAAAACGGCCGACACGCTTGCCGCCATCCAGCGGGGCGACGTCGTTTTCAAGAGCCGCATCCCGCGCGACGAGGGACTCATCGACCGCATCGAAGCGCTGATCGACTGTCTTGAAAGCGGTGCGGATCCCGCAGGACTCGCCGTACTCGGACACGTGTTCTTCCTGCTCGATTATCTCGTGGAACGCGCTGCCGTTCCGGCTGAAGTGCGCCTTTCGACGGAAGAGATCCTTTCGCTGAACCGCAAACTGGCGCCTGCTCTCTCGCTCATCCAGACCGAATACCGCCGTCATCTCACGCTCGACGAGCTGGCGGACGTATGCGGCCTCAACAAACGCTATTTCTGCCGTCTCTTCCGCGAACGAACGGGCACGACGGCCGTCACCTACATCAACCGGCTGCGCACCTACAATGCCGGTCTGCTGCTGCGCACGACGGACGCCCCGGTCGGCGAAATCCTGGAGCGGTGCGGCTTCTCCTCCCGCGAATACTTTTTCCGCGTATTCCGGGAAATGAAGGGCTGCACCCCGCTCGAATACCGCGGCAAGGGAGAATCCGAAGTATGACACATTCCAATCACGGAAAGGAGAACGGTGCCGCGCCATCACGGCCATGCACCCGGTCTGTCCTATGAATGAACCTATTCGCATCGGCGTTCTCGGCTGCGGCGCGATCGGAGCAATCCACGCCGAAGCGATCTCGCAAATCGACGGCTATCGTCTCACCGCCGTCTGCGATCCGCGTTCCGATGCTGCCGAACGGCTCGCTGCCCGGTTCAACGCCGTTCCCTACACCGATTTTTCCGCTTTTCTCACGTCGGACGAGCTCGACATGGTCGCCGTCTGCACGCCTTCCGGGCTGCACCCCGCGCAGATCGCCGCCATCGCTCAAACGGGACGGCACATCGTCTGCGAAAAGCCGATCGGTCTGACCGAAGCCGATTCCGACGCCGCCGCGGCCGTCTGCCGTGAACACGGTGTCCGCCTCTTCCCCGTCATGCAGCGCCGGCTCGATCCCGCTTTTCTTGCGGTACGCGAAGCAGTACGGAACGGCGCATTCGGCCGGATACTGTGGGGCTCCGCGCACATCATCTGGTATCGCGACGACGAATATTACACGAACGGATCCTGGCGCACCACGCCCGGTATGGACGGCGGCGCACTGATGAACCAGTCGATTCATCTGATCGACCAGATGGTCTGTCTGCTCGGCAAGCCCGTTTCCGTCGTCGGAGCCGCCGCTGCCCGCCGCGGACTTTCTTCCCTCAATGACGTCGGCATCGGATGCGTTACGTTTGAATCCGGCGCGCTCGGCTCCATCGAAGGAACGACCGACGCGAAGCCCGGCCTTTACAGCGAACTTTCCGTTTACGGAGAAGCCGGGTCTGTGATCCTGCGCAACGATCGGCTGTTCTACTCGTCGATCCCGCTCGGCATGGAACCCGACGCGCCGTTATATACGGATGCACGCGGCGCCGCCGTTACCGCTGACGGTCATATACGGCATTACCGCTCCGTGCTTGACTCGCTCGTGAACGGCAGCAGCGCCTATATCACGCCGGAAGAAGCGTCCGAAGTTATCGGCATCATCGAGAAGATCAACGCATCCGCATAATATGCAGAGAATGCATGGGGTTGTCGCCATTACGCCGGAAACGTAACAGGCGGGAGCCCCTTCGCTTTTTACGGAATACCGTTCTTCTTTTTCTCCTTTAGCGGAGGAGAAAAAGAAGCAAAAAGAGGAACTTCCGAACGCCCGGGACTTTCGCCCTCTGCGGAGGTCGACCAAGGCTCCGCCTTTGGAATCCGCGAGCTTTTGAAAAAGCTCGACCAAAACTTTTGGGGCGACACGGTTACTCCGAATCCGGTTATACCACGCGGACGCAAATTCGGAAAACCTCTTGCATTTTCCCGGGCGCAATGGTATAATTTTTGATAGACAAAACAGCGTCACAAATATATTTTCATTTCAGTTTATCTGAGAAAGAAGGGCATCATGAAATACGGAACTTTGTATTCCTACTGGTCCAAGGACGGTCAGTGGGGCGGCGATTACTGCGCGCTCTGCCATAAGGCAAAGGCAGCCGGTATGGATCTGCTTGAAGTGGGCGCGGGCGACCTCGTCAACATGAGCGACGCCGAACTCGCCGAACTGCGCGCTACCGCCAAGGAACTCGGCCTCGAAATCTCCGCCAACCTCGGCCCGCCGCGCGACAAGGACGTTTCCTCGAAGGATCCCGCCATCCGCGACGCAGGCGTTAAATTCCTCTGCGACATCATGCACCAGATGGTGAAGATCGACTCGAAGATCCTGATCGGCGCGCTCTACAACTGCTGGCCGTACGACTTCGTCGATCTCGACAAGGAAGGCCTGTGGGAACGCGCCGTTGCCGGTATGAAGATCGTCGGCGATGAGGCGGACAAGCTCGGCATCACGATCGCCCTCGAAGTGCTCAACCGTTTTGAAACGATCCTCGTCACCGACTGCGACGAAGGCATCCGTTTCTGCCGCGACGTTGGCAAGAAGTCCGTCAAGCTCCTGCTCGACACGTTCCACATGAATATTGAAGAAGACAATCTCCCCGACGCTTTCCGCCGTGCAGGGGATCTCTTGGCGCACGTTCACGTCGGCGAAGGAAACCGCAAGCTCCCCGGCATGGGTCATCTGCCGTGGGCTGAAATCGGCCAGGCGCTCCGCGATATCCACTACGACGGCATGGTCGTCACCGAGCCCTTCATGAAGGCAGGCGGCAAGATCGGCAGCGACATCAAGGTATGGCGTGATCTCTCGAACAACGCCGACTGGGATGAAATGGACAAGATGATCGCCGATTCGATGGTCTTCCTGCGTAAGAATTTTGAAGCGTAAACACGCGGAAAGGATACACCATGATTTGGACAATGGGTGAAATGATCGTCGAGATCATGAGAGACCGCGTTGACTCTCCGCTCGACAAGGCCGGCGTGTTCCTCGGTCCGTATCCGAGCGGCGCTCCTGCCATCTTCATCGACACGGCCGCCCGTCTCGGTCACAAGGCCGGTATCATCAGCGGCGTGGGACGCGACGATTTCGGCAAATGCGTTCTCGACCGGCTCGCGGGCGACGGCGTGGACACCAGTCTCGTTCTGGAAGATCCGGCTGTCTCGACGGGATGCGCGTTCGTCATGTATTTCTCCGACGGCGAGCGGAAGTTCATCTTCCACATCGGCAACACGCCCGCAGCCGCCGCTAAATCCCCTGAAAAACTTCCCGCCGCCGACTGCTTCCACGTCATGGGCTGCTCGCTCATGGCAAGCGACGTATTCGGTGCGGAGATCGTCAAGACCGCGAAGAAATTTGCCTCTGCCGGAACGAAGATCTCTTTTGACCCGAACATCCGCCCCGAAATGCTCGGCGGCCAGGACACGACGAAAGAGATCCTCGCCATCACGAACATCTTCATGCCGGGCGTCACCGAGCTGAAGCTGATGGCCGGATGCGACACGGTCGACGGCTCCGTCAAGAAACTCTTTGAAAATCCCGCACTCGAGATCATTGCGCTCAAACGCGGCTCCGAGGGCTGCACGATCTACACGCGCGACGGTTCGTTCGATCTCGGCGTTTATCCGATCGTTCCGGTCGACGCAACGGGCGCAGGCGATTCGTTTGACGCCGCGTTCCTCGTCTCCGTGCTCGAAGGACTCCCGCTCCGGGATGCCGCCCGCCGGGCTTCCGCTGCCGCTGCGCTGAACACGGCCGCGTTCGGTCCGATGGAAGGCAAGATCTCGCCCGAGACCGTCGCAAAGCTCATCGCCGATCACCCCGAAATCGGTTAATCATCCAAAGGAGACTGCCACATTGTTTGTATCAAGCATTGACATGATCAAAGCGGCCAAGGCCGGCGGTTACGCCATCCCGGCCTTCAACGCCGAAAATATGGAAATGGCGCAGGGCATCATCGAGGCGGCGGAAGAAGCGCACTCCCCCGTCATGATCCAGACGACCTCGCCGACCGTCAAGTATTTCAAGCCGACCATGGTTCATGCCATCGTAAAGGATCTCGCCATCCACGCGAAGGTCCCGGTCGCGCTCCATCTCGACCACTGCACGTCCTTCGACGACGTAATGGCCGCCCTCAGAGCCGGTTACACGTCCGTCATGATCGACGGCTCGAAACTCTCCTTCCGCGAGAACGCCGAGATCTCGAAACTCGTCGTGAGCGTTGCGCATCCGATGGGCGTCACCGTCGAAGCCGAACTCGGCTGCATCGGCGGCAAGGAGGACAACATCTCCTCGAACGAAATCTACACCGGCGTTGCGGAAGCGAAGGAATTCGCCGAATTCACGGGCGTTGATCTGCTCGCCGTCGCCATCGGTACGGCGCACGGATTCTACAAGGGCGAACCGAAGCTCGATTTCGACCGTATCCGCGACATCAGCGCCGTCGTATCCGCTCCGCTCGTTCTGCACGGCGGCTCCGGCGTTCCCTATGACAGCGTCAAAAAGGCGATCTCGCTCGGTATGGCCAAGGTCAATTTTGCAACCGAACTCCGCGCCGCAGCAACGGCCGCCGTCCGGGAAGTCCTCAAGGACGAGAGCGTCATCGACCCGAAGAAATTCATGGGTCCCGCACGCGAGGCGGTCAAGCAGCTCTGCCTCGACAAGATCGACATGTGCGGCTCCGCGAACAAGGCGTAACCTATTCTGACACAAATGCCGAAAGGAATGATAATCAATGAAAACGATCAAAGACAAGCAGATCCTCGTGGCGGCTGACATCGCCGGTTTTGAACTGAAGGAAGCCATCGTTGCCCACCTGCGCGACAAGGGTTGGGAGATCACGGACATCGGCGTGCGCGACGCGAACGATCCGCATCCCGAAATGTTCCACCGGATCGGCCTCAAGGTCGGTGCGAAGATCGCCGAACGCGAATTCGAGCGCGCGCTCATCTTCTGCGGCACCGGCATGGGCATCCACATCGCGGCCAGCAAATGCCCGCACGTTCATGCCGCCGTCGTTGAAAGTCCGCACGCCGCGCTCCGTGCCATCACCGGCAACAACGTCAACGTACTGGCGATGGGCGGCCACTACATCGGCCACAACCTCGGCATCGAGATCGCCGATCTGTTCCTCGAGAACAACATGGGCGACGGTTACGAATGGTGGCCGAATTTCTACGAATTTCACAAGCTCGCTTACGACGAACTCGAAGCGTTCGATTATGAGGAATTCAAGAAGAACGGTTTTGAACTGAAGCACCTCGGCGAAGTCGATCTCCCCGGCTGCGCCAAGCCGAGCGACGCCGCAAAATAAGCCGAATCCCCGAACAAAACAAAACGTGAAAGGCCCGTCGGTCTCTCACGTTTTTTGTTTTATGAATTTTACAGCAGGTCGATCACGTCGGCGATCGCGCCGTCCCACG
>JAZUKT010000164.1:0-2537 GCA_045643445.1 Eubacteriales bacterium | reverse complement strand
GAACACTTCCTGCCGCAAAGGTTTTAAGCATTTATCATAAAGGTGCTTATGATACGATTGGAGAGGCATACGCATTTATCGCGGAATATGCCGAAAAGAACGGTTATGAAATTGCGGGTCTTGCGAGAGAAAGCTATATTGACGGAATTTGGAACAAGGAATCTGTCAGCGATTGGCTTACCGAAGTGCAGCTGCCGATAAAATAAGAGGTGAAGAGGCAAACCCCGGGTTGTCATGCCGAAAAAAGACCCGCCTGAGAGGAAGAATGACTTCCTTTTCGGCGGGCTTTTGTTGTTCACAATATAACATGAAAGGACTGCCCACGCCGGACAGCCCTTTTTGTTTTATTGTCGGGATCAGCCGATGGTTCTCTTGTACTGCGGACCGTAAGCGGCGCAGGCACGGTAATCGGCGCCTTCCTTGTCCATGCCGAATGCGTTCCATGCGGCCGGGCGGAAGATCTTTTCGTCGGGTACGTTGTGGAGGCAGACCGGGATGCGGAGCATGGAGCAGAGCGTGATCAGATCGGCGCCGATGTGGCCGTAGCTGATCGCACCGTGGTTGGCGCCCCAGTTGTTCATCACGTCGTAAGCGGTCTTGAACGGGCTGCCTTCCTTGCCGTCACAGCGAGGCGTGAACCAGGTGCACGGCCAGGTCGGATTGGTGCGTTCCATGAGCGTATCGGTCACGTCGTCGGGCAGTTTGACCGTCCAGCCTTCCGCGATTTGAAGAACCGGGCCGAGTCCCTGCACGAGATTCAGACGGATCATCGTAGCGGGCATTTCCGCTCTCGTGACGAAGTGGCTGGAGAAGCCGCCGCCGCGGAAGTTGTCGAATCCGGCTTCGCACCAGACGGTGGCGTCGGTCATCTTCCTGATATCGTCCTCGGTAACGTCCCACCATTCCTTCATGACGGGCGCGCCGTTTTCGTCGGTGCATTCACCGCAGGCGTCGAGGCAGGCAGCGCCGGAGTTGAGCAGGTGGATGATACCGCCGTTTTCCTTTGCCTTGCCTTCGAAGTCGTAGCCGGTGACGCGCTTCGTGGCTTCGGGCGACCAGAAGGTTCTGACGTCGGCGAAGATCTGGGCGCGGTTCGTGAGAAGACGCATGAAGAGCATACCGAGACCGTTCAGCTCGTCGTTTTCGGTTGCAAAGGTGATCGGCTCTTTCTTGCCGGTGAAGTCGAAGGAGGAGTTGAGAACGGCTTCGGGATAGTCGCAGTTCGGCCAGTGGTCGGTCCACTGACGCTGACCCTGGAAACCGGCGGCGATGGCGTTGTGGCCGACTTTTTCTTCTTCAAAAGCGTCGGGCAGTCTGTCGTTGCCGTTCAGGAGATCCTTGATGATGCAGTACATCTTGACGGTGAATTCCCACTGCTTTTCCTTTTCTTCGGGCGTGAACTTGATCTTGCGCTTCTCGCCGAGGAAATCGACGGATTCGGGGTTGTCGTCGCGGCCTTCCTTGCAGTGTTCCTTCGTCCAGGCGAGCGCCTTTTCGTAGTCTTCCTTGCAGTAGATGCCCTCTTCCATGCGGCGCAGGATCTCGACTTCGTCCACGGATTCAACGCGCAGGCCGAGGTATTCTTCCATGAAGCGCTGGTCGATGATGGAACCGCCGATACCCATGCACATGGAACCGATCTGCAGATAGGACTTACCGCGCATGGTGGCGACTGCAACGGCGGCACGGCCGAAGCGGAGCAGCTTTTCCTTCACGTCGCAGGGGATGTTCGTGACGTCGTCCACGTCCTGCACTTCGTGACCGTAGATACCGAAGGCAGGCAGACCTTTCTGGGCGTGCGTGGCGAGAACGGAGGCAAGATAGACGGCGCCCGGACGTTCCGTACCGTTGAAGCCCCAGACGGCCTTGATGGTGTCGGGATCCATGTCCATCGTCTCGGAGCCGTAGCACCAGCAGGGCGTAACGGTCAGCGTGATGGCCACACCGGCTTTCTTGAACTTGTCGGCGCAGGCGGCGGATTCGGGCACGCGGCCGATCGTCGTGTCGGCGATAATGACCTTGACGGGATCGCCGTTCGAGTAGCGGAGATTTTCTTCAAAGAGTTTCTTGGCGGCTTCGGCCATCGCCATCGTCTGACCTTCGAGCGATTCGCGGAGCTGCATCGGGCCGCGTCTGCCGTCGATGACGGGGCGGATACCGATCACGGGATAATCACCGATCATTCTGGAGTTTGCCATATGTTCGTTCCTTTCGAGAAGTAAAATGTACGGGAGTTTCTTTTGTCAGTATAGCATATCCGGCGTGTGAAATCAATCGTTTTCGGCAGGTTTGCCCGCCGAATCGGAAAAAATCCCGCCGATTCTGTGCGCTATGAAGAAATTTTCCGACTTTTTCCCATTATCCCTTGATTTTCCCGCCGTTCTCGTGTACAATAATAGAGTTGAAAAATAATTATGCATTATTGCAGGAATGGAGTTTCACTATGGCACTTGTTACCACTACCGAAATGTTCAAGAAGGCTTATGCCGGCCACTACGCAATCGGCGCCTTCAACATCAACAACATGGAAATCATCC
>JAZUKT010000163.1:0-14967 GCA_045643445.1 Eubacteriales bacterium | reverse complement strand
CTCGAAGCTGACGAAGTAGTTGCGGGTCAGACCTACGCGTTCGACTGCCTGCGCATCAGCGCGACGGAAGATCAGCAGTATGCAGGTTGGATGGCATGGGGTCCGTTCTTCGGCCTCGGCAATGGCTACAACGAAAACTGCTTCACGGATAACGTTCTCGTTCTGAAAGACTATTACGATCTCGACGAAGAGACGGAAGAAGAAGCCAGCGCACTCGTCAACATGTCCGTTGCAGCAGGCTACAGCCCGAAGGCTTACGACCTTGTCAACAACAGCAAGATCGCTCAGACTGAAGACGGTCTGTATGGCATGTACCTCACGTACGTTGACTACACTTCTATGGAAAGCGATGTTGGCTTCCCGGTTGTGAACGAGTTCACGCTCTTCAAACTTGATGCCAACAGAAAGAACGCAACCGAACTCGGTTACGGCTTCACTTGGGCAGACAGCATGGATCTCGTAGTATCTGAAGATGGCGACGTTGCAGTCATCGGCGGTTACTCCTCTGTTGTTCCTACGCTGCCCTTCAGAGTATATGAATCTGACGCCGTTCAGGGCGACTTCCCGCAGCAGGCTGTTCTCGAAGCATGGGTCTATGACGAAGCTTCCGAAGCAGTTGTAAACTACGGCGCATACCTGCCGATCCCGGTAGGAGGCAACTTCATTTACCGTACCGCTACGGTTTGGAACGACCGGTTTGTAGCAATCTTTACCGCTGAAACTGAAGACGACGTGTATATGGTTGCTTACACCTTCGATCCTGCTACCAGAACGTGGAATGACGAGGGGTATGTCGCACTCGGCGCGCCCGCTCCTGAAGGCGTTGTGTTTGCCGGCTGTGATGAGGATGACTACCTGAAATTTGTATACGAAGCAGAAGGCACCATCTATGTTTATGATGCTGTTGATATCGAAACCACTGCTATCGACGTTGCTGACCTGATCGACGCGCTCGTTCTTTCCGACGGCCGTGTTGCCATCCTCAGCGACCGTGACGGCGGCGAGCTCTGCATCATTGAAGACGGCGAGAAGACCTATGAACTGGTCAACCTCGACGACTTTGAATGGGCTATGACCGAATATGACGGCGAACTCCAGCTCGTCGGTGTAACGACCTACGACGGCCTCTATGCTGAAGTTTATACCGAAGCTGGCAGCGAGTGGGACCTTGTTGGCTCTGTTAAGCTCGATCCTCGCGTAAAGTGCGCAGGTCCTCTCATGGTTGCTAACCCGAACAACGGCTCCATCACGGATGGCGCTAACTTCCCGATCTTCATGCACGGTAAACTTGGTACGACCGCTGCATGGTACTACGGCGTTGCGGTTCCCGAACCGCTGCTGCCTCGATAAGGCTTGAGAAAGGAGAATAAGAAAATATGAAAAAGTATTTAGTAGTTTTCTTGGCAGTTGCTATGCTGCTTTCTCTCGCCGTGTCTGTCTCTGCTGTAAGCGCATCTGATTTTGATGTGCCGGACGTCGATTTTGATTTCGAAGACATGATCTCGATCACGACCGACAGCTACCAGGTCGGTAACTCCAACCAGGGTGGTCACGGTAACCACCAGACGCGTGTCGTTCACACGTCCTACGGCGATTACATTGCTGCTCCGAGTAACTATACCGATAACGGCGCAAGAGACGGTCTGCTTCAGTGCTCCGTGATCTTCGTACCCACCGGAGAAACTGAACCGCAGCTTCTGCTCCAGACTGTTCAGCCCAGCTCCACGACTCAGATCTCCATCATTGCTGATAATGATGAAAACGTCTGGGCGGGCATGGTTTACGAAAACTATTACCGTGACCAGTTCGACTCTCACGGCAACGGTTTCATCATTGACCTGTTCCGCATCACGCCGGAAGGCGAGATCACCGAATACACCACCATCACGTCCGGCAAGGACAAGAACGGCGGCGGTACCGGTTACGCTTCCTTCTATTATGACAGCACTGCCAACGCGATCGTATGCCTGACCTCTGATGGCGTTGCAAAGGATCCTTCCTATAACTACTGGAAGGTATTCAACCTCGATACCCTTACCTTTGACAAGGAGACCTACTGCTTCCAGGTAGACGGCGGCCGTAACGGCTATCCGTTCTTCATCTCCACGGAAGACGGCGGTTTCATCGTTGTCACCAACCGTAACCCCTCTTACAATGACCCGGTCTCCTACTTCCCGGAAGTTCCGACTTTCGAAGGCGTTGACCCGGCTATCGTAGAAGAAACCTTCCCGGGCGGTCGTCAGGATACTGTTGCCTACGCATTCGATATGATCAGTGCGTACACGATCCCGGACCTCCACTCTGATGAAGGCATTACGAGCTTCATGGTATACGGTCCTGACTACAGCCGTGTAACCGGTACGCTCGAACAGCGCAAGACGCTCGAATATCGTATGATCAACGAATACCCGAACGTTGCGTTCAACAACGGCGGTGACGCTTATCTCGACGATGACGGCAATCTCCACGTAACGGTTCACATCAACTACCGTACGCTCGCTTGGGACTGGATGGTTACCTACAGTAAGTGGGTACACGTCGTATACGACGCAGCCACCGGCGAAAAGCTCTCTGAAAGCATCGTATGGGAAGAAGTTGAAGACGGCAGCCGTCTTAACTACTTCTCTTCCGATCACAGCAGAACGACTCCGAACGGCACCGGTATCGAATCTCCGTTCCGTGACGCTCGTTTCTATGCTGATCCTGTGACCGGCGACCTCTTCATCTTGTCCAACAAGGGCCTTGACGGTCTCGTTGTCATGAAGTGCGTTGGCTCTCCTGAAGAAGGCTACACGTACGAAGAAGTTGCTTGCCATGCATTCCCGGAAATCAAGGACCGCTACAACAGACTGAGAGGTATCGGCAACCTTAACGGTGCTCCTCATCGCAGCAACTCCGTTGAAGACGAAACGCTCGCTCTGATCGGTCAGGCTCCGTGGTCTTACGAACTCTTCCGTATCAACCTTGACTATCACGAAATGTATTCCGAAATCACCGTCACCTGCAACGACGCAAGCCGCGGCACGATCGACGGCGAAGGCACGTACGATTACTACGATGAAGTAACCGTTACCGCAACGCCTAACCCGGGTTATGCATTCCTCGGTTGGTATGAAGACGGTGTTCTCGTCAGCGAAGACGAAGAATACACGTTCATCGCAACGGATCCGAGAACCCTGAACGCTGAATTCAGCGAAGCGATCGTTTACACGATCACCTACAAGACGAACGGCGCGATCAAGAACGAAAACCCGCTCACCTACACGGTTGAAGACGGCGAAATCGTTCTGAAGGATCCTGTAAAGCCCACGTCCCTCTTCAGAGGCTGGACTTGCGATCAGCTCGGCGGCACCATCAAGGTTATTCCGGAAGGAACGACCGGTGATCTCGTCATCGTAGCTAACTGGATCCCGATGCCCATGGGCGACGACGTTAAGGCTGATCCTAAGGAAGTCAAGCCGGTCGGTGATCCTGTCATCGTTCCGGAAATTGAACCCGAAACGGTCGAACCCGAAACCGAAGTTGTAGTCGTTCCCGATGACGAAGTTGAATTCCCGTTCGACGACGTTCCGGAAGAACTGTACGAAGACGTTCTCTATCTCTACCAGAACGACATCATGAACGGTGTCGGCGACGGCAAGTTTGCACCTGACGTCACCCTCAACCGCGCTATGGTTGTTACCATTCTGTGGAGAATGGAAGGCGAACCCGCTGCAGATTACGACATGACGTTCGAAGACGTTGAAGCTGATCAGTGGTACACCGAAGCAATCCGTTGGGCTGCTTCCGAAGGTATCGTTCTCGGCTACAGCGACGTGAAGTTCGGTCCGAAGGACAACATCACGAACGAACAGCTTCTCACGATCCTGTATCGTTATGCCAACATGAAGGGCTACGAAGTCGGCGCCGGTGACGGCATTGACGTCCTGCTCTACACGGATGGCGAAGAAGTTGACGAATATGCAATTCCTGCAGTTCAGGAAGCTTGCGGCGCCGGCATCATGTATGCTGATGCTGAAGGCAATCTGTACCCGACGACCGACTCCACCAGAGGCGGCGCTGCCGGCATCATCCACAGATTCCTTGCTTACTACGTTGACTGATTAAGTTCTCCTCATTATTCCCCGGGTGGATCTACTCCGCCCGGGGAGTTTTAGTTTTCAGGACAAACCGGACATACGGTAGTATATAATATGAAAGAAAGCAGCCGGCGCGTGTTCAGCTGCTTTTTGTTCCTTGTTTTTCACGAATCATAACGCGGAGCGCATCAAGAGCCTGTCTCAGTCCGCCGACCTCGTCGATCAGTCCGAGCCGTACCGCTTCCTGCCCGTCGATGATCGAGCCGACGTCCGTGGCGATCTGATCGGTGCGGAGCAGAAGCTCGTTCATCGTTTCGGGCGTCATGTGCGAATGGGAGCAGACGAAATCCGTGATGCGGTGCTGCATCCGGTCGAAGTAATAATACGTCTGCGGAACGCCGATGACGGTGCCGCTGATCCGAACGGGATGGATCGTCATCGTGGCCGAAGGAACGATAAACGATCGGGCAGCGGAAACGGCCAGCGGCACGCCGATCGAATGACCGCCGCCGAGCACGAGAGAAACGGTCGGTTTCGACATACTGGCAACGAGCTCCGCAATGGCGAGTCCTGCCTCCACGTCGCCGCCCATCGTGTTGAGCAGCATCAGCATCCCGTCGATCTCGCTGCTTTCTTCAATGGACACGAGCAGCGGCAGAATGTGCTCGTATTTCGTGGCCTTTTGTCCGTCGCCGAGCAGATAGTGGCCTTCGACCTGCCCGATGATCGTCAGACAGTGGATCGTCTCGCTCCCGGATGAGGAGATGACGCTTCCGCTTTTCATGATAAAGTTGAGCTTGCTGTCGCTGTTTTCCGTCTCCCCGGAAAGATCGGACGGATCGCGCACGTCTTCGGAATCCATAGATACCTCCGTGTTTTTTGATAAAATAAGTATGCGCAGCAGGGCGGCTGCTTATACAATTATTCACGGAGCCGGGCGGAAATCGGCTCAAAATCGGCGTTTTTGGAAAAATATTCAGGAAAAAATGTATTTTCGGTAAAAAACCTCTTGCATTTTCAGGGATTCGTGCTATAATATTCATAACATCATGGAAGACAATGCTCAATCGGTATTGTCCCCGGGTTAACCATCATTTATTTTTTTTGGAGGCTTTATTATGAAGCTGTTAAAGAATGTACTTCTCACTGCACTGGTTCTTACCTTTGTACTGGCACTCTCTGCCTGCGGCGGCGCCAAGAACGGCACGCTCGTAATGGGTACCAACGCTGCATTCCCGCCGTACGAATTCATGGATGACAACGGCACGATCGTCGGCATCGACGCTGAAATCGCTCAGGCTATCTGCGATAAGCTTGACATGAAGCTCGAAATCAAGGATATGGAATTTGACTCCCTGATCACCGCCGTACAGACCGGCAGCATCGACGTTTCTCTCGCCGGCATGACCGTAAACGAAGAACGTCTTGAATCCGTAAACTTCTCCGATACCTACGCGACCGGCAAGCAGGTCATCATCGTGAAGGAAGACTCCGAAATCGCAACGGTCGACGACATCGCGGATAAGATGATCGGCGTTCAGAGCGGCACCACCGGTGATATCTACTGCACCGACGACTACGGTCAGGATCACGTAAAGCAGTTCAACAACGGTTCTCTTGCGGTTGCCGCTCTGCAGAACGGTCAGGTTGACTGCGTTGTTATCGATAACGAACCGGCTAAGAGCTTCGTTTCCACGAATGAAGGTCTGAAGATCCTCGACACCGAATACGTTACCGAAGACTATGCTATCGCTATTGCCAAGGAAAACACCGAACTGCTCGACAAGATCAACACGGCTCTCGGCGAACTGAAGGCAGAAGGCAAGGTCGACGAAATCCTCGCCAAGTATATCAAGGCTGAATAATTAACGATCACCAAAACATCCAGCTGGGGACGGCCGCATACAGTCGTCCCCTGCGTTGTGTTTGCAGGAAAGGCGGAAATCCTTGACGATTATCAAATTTGCTGAATGGATTCTGACGACACCGAACTGGGTCCAGGCCTTGCCGCAGTGGCTGCAGAAACTGTTCTTCCAGCTTTATCAGACCTTTGTATATCAGAACCGTTGGAAATTCTTCACGAACGGTCTGAAGATCACGTTCATTGTAACGCTCGGCGCGCTTGCCATGGGTATCATCATCGGCCTGCTTGTCGGTATTATCCGTACCGCCTATGACTCAAGACCGAAGAACGGCCCCGTTATGCGCGTACTCAACGCAATCTGCAAGGTCTACCTGACCGTGATCCGCGGTACGCCTATGATGGTTCAGCTCCTGATCATGGGCTTTGTCATCATGACGCCGAAAACCGACCTCGGCATGATTCTCTGCGGTATTATCACGCTCGGCATCAACTCCGGCGCTTATGTGGCCGAGATCGCCCGTTCCGGCATCATGTCCATCAACAAGGGACAGATGGAGGCAGGGCGTTCGCTTGGCTTCAACTACGTCCAGACGATGTGGCATATCGTGATCCCGCAGGCGATCAAGAATATACTTCCCGCGCTCGGCAACGAAATGATCACGCTGCTGAAAGATACATCGCTTGTGTCCGTTATCGCGCTCCGCGACGTGACGAAGCAGGCTCAGAATATCGTGGCTATTACCTATCAGGCATTCGTCCCGTATATCAGCCTTGCCGTGATTTATCTGGTGATCGTTATGATTCTGACCAAGCTGCTTTCCATTTTCGAAAGGAGGCTGCGTAAGAGTGACCACTAATGAAGGCGAAAACCTGATCAGGGTTGAAAATCTGATCAAGGATTTTGGCGATATCCACGTTCTCAAGGGGATCGACATCGAGATCAAAAAAGGCGAGGTCGTTGTGGTCGTCGGACCTTCCGGATCCGGCAAATCCACGTTCCTGCGCTGCCTGAACCGTCTGGAAGAACCGACGGGCGGCCGGATCTATTTTGAGGGTGTCGACATCCTCGATCCTGAAAACGACATCAATCAGCACCGTCAGAAAATGGGCATGGTGTTCCAGCAGTTTAATCTGTTCCCGCACATGACGGTACTGAAAAATATGACGATCGCTCCGATCAAGCTGCTCCATATGAGCAAAGCGGACGCGGAAGCGAAAGCACGGGGACTTCTCGAACGGGTTGGATTGGCCGACCGTGCCGACTCGTACCCGTCGCAGCTTTCCGGCGGTCAGAAACAGCGTATTGCCATTGTTCGTGCGCTGTGCATGAATCCGGACGTCATGCTGTTCGACGAACCGACTTCCGCGCTTGACCCCGAAATGGTCGGCGAAGTGCTCGAAGTCATGAAGGAACTGGCGGAAAGCGGCATGAGGATGGTGTGCGTCACGCATGAAATGGGCTTTGCCCGCGAAGTGGCGAACCGCGTCATCTTCATCGACGACGGCAAGATTCTCGAAGAAGCGCCGCCGGATGAATTCTTCGGCAATCCGAAGAACCCGAGACTGAAGGACTTCCTCGCCAAGGTGCTTTGACGCATCAGAAACCGAAACAGAGCAGACATACCGCGAAACCGGCGTGCCTGCTTTTTTCATGCGGCGGGGAAGCGGCGGATCATGGAAAAGTTTGCAAGACGGAAGCGGATTTTTTCTGAAAAAGTCCTTGACAAAAGCGGCGGCGTCTGCTATAATGGAACTACCTCTCGCAGAGAGCTCTTTTTTTGTGCGCCATTTCCGGTTGCCTGAGATGCCGCCTGCCATGCGGGAGGGAGGTACAAAAATAATACAGGAGGTGCCGATCATGAGAGTAAAAATCACTCTTGCATGCAGTGAATGCAAACAGCGCAACTATGACACAATGAAAAACAAGAAGAATGACCCCGACAGACTTGAGCTGAAAAAATACTGCCGTTTCTGCCGCAAGCACACTGTTCACAGAGAATCCAAATAAGTTGAAGGAGTTTTTGAACAATGGCTGAAAACGAAAAAAAGACCGAACTTGAAAAAGCTCCGGAAAAGGCTGCAGCAAAGGCCGCAAAAGCCAAGTCGGACAAGCCCTCTATCTGGGCGCGTATGGCCGCGTGGTTTAAGTCTGTAAAAGCCGAATGCAAAAAGATTTCGTGGGCAAGCTGGAAATCCGTCAAGGCGAATACGCTTGTGGTTCTCGTCTGCGTTATCATTTTTGCCATCATTCTTGGTGTTCTCGACTTCTGCTTCTCGAACGCAGTTTCCGCACTCGGCGACCTGATCTGACGAAACCGTGAGATCCGGCGAGCCCGGCAAACATCTTGCTGAGAGGATGATCGTATGAGTGATATCAATGAAATGAACGAAGGCCTGCGGTGGTATGTTGCACATACTTACTCCGGCTACGAAAACAAAGTTAAAACGAATCTGGAAAAAATCATCGAGAACCGCGGCCTGCAGCAGGTGATCACGGACATCCGCATTCCGACCGAAGTAGTCGTCGAATCCGACGGCGGCAAGGAACGGGAAGTGGAGACGAAGATCTTTCCCGCCTATGTGCTCGTTAAGATGGTCATGACAGATGAAACGTGGCACGTCGTGCGCAATATCCGCGGCGTGACCGGCTTCGTGGGCCCGGGATCCAAGCCCGTTCCGCTCACCGAAGAAGAGGCGGCCGCCATCATCAAAGATGAACCGGACGTCACCGCAATGGATAAGTTCGCAGTGGGCGACCGCGTGAACATTATCGACGGTGTGTTCCGCGGATACAGCGGCACGCTTTCCGCGCTGAATGAAGAGACGGGAGAGGCAACCGTTATCGTCTCGACAGTCGGACGCGATATCCCTGTCAAACTCGACAAAAAGTACGTCGAAAAATCGGCGGAATAATTCCGACCCGGCCGCGCGGTCCGTTATCTGCGTACAATTAGTGGGAGGGAGATAAATTTTTCTGAAATCTCCCGTCAGAAACCACCACGGAGGATATTTGCTATGGCAAAGAAAATTGTTGGCTATGTAAAGCTTCAGCTCAATGCCGGTAAAGCTACGATGCAGCCGCCGGTAGGTCCTGCCCTTGGCCCTTACGGCGTAAACGGCATGAACTTTGTTAAGGAATTCAACGAAAGAACGAAGAACGACATCGGCATGATCATCCCGGTCGTCATCACCATCTTCGCTGACCGTTCCTTCACGTTTATCACGAAGACCCCGCCGGCACCGGTTCTGATCAAGAAGGCCGCCGGTATTGAAACCGCATCCGCAGTTCCGAACAAGACGAAGGTTGCTTCCATCACGAAGGAACAGGTTCGCCAGATTGCTGAAACCAAGATGAAGGACCTCAACGCAGGTTCCATCGAAGCAGCAATGAGCATGATCGCCGGTACCGCACGTTCCATGGGCGTTACCGTTGAAGACTGAGGGAGGGCGGAAACATGTTTAAAAGCAAGAAATACACCGACAGCGTTAAGCTGATCGAAAAAGCAAAGGTATACGATCCTGCAGACGCTATGGCGCTTGTATGCCAGACTTCCAAGGCTAAGTTCGACGAAACCATCGAAGTGCACATCCGTCTGGGCGTTGACTCCCGTCACGCTGACCAGCAGGTTCGCGGTGCTATCGTTCTCCCGAACGGCACCGGTAAGAAAGTCCGCGTTCTCGTATTCGCAAAGGGCGACCGTGCTGAAGAAGCAAAGGCTGCCGGCGCTGAATATGTCGGCGACGCAGATCTCGTTGACAAGATCCAGAAAGAAAACTGGTTCGACTTCGACGTTGTTATCGCTACCCCGGATATGATGGGTACGGTCGGTCGTCTGGGTCGTGTGCTCGGTCCGAAAGGCCTGATGCCGAACCCGAAGGCCGGTACGGTTACGATGGACGTTGCCAAGGCTGTTAACGAAGCTAAGGCCGGTAAGATCGAATACCGTCTCGACAAGACCAACATCATCCATTGCCCGATCGGCAAGGCTTCCTTCGGCGCTGAAAAGCTCGGTGAAAACTTCGGCACTCTGCTTGACGCCATCATCAAGGCAAAGCCGGCCGCTGCCAAGGGTCAGTACATCAAGAGCTGCGTTATCGCCGCTACGATGGGCCCCGGCATCAAGGTCAACGCTTCCAAGATCGGTTAAGTTCATAAGAATCAGCGGTTCGCATTTCGGTGCGTGCCGCTTTTCTTTTGCACGGCGGGGTTATCGTTGACAATTTGGCGGAAATATGGTATAATCAATCAAACTGTCATGCATGAGGCAGAAAGGAAAACTGTTTTGGAACGGAATGATCAGACGCCGTATGAGGCGAACGCCAGAAGCGCGGATCTCTGTGATCCGGCAGAAAACCAGTTGACCGAGCCCGCCGAAGGGCAGCGTGTGAATGCGGACGACGAGGTCGTCACGGAGAATTTCGGCGTGGAATCGGAGAATGAAGCCGAACCTGCGGATGCGGCGGAAATCGAAGCAGCAGAAGAAGCCGAAGAAATCGAAGAAATCGAAAACGAAGATAACGAAGAAATACCGGAAGAAGAAGCCGACGAGGCCGAAGCTGAACCGCAGCAGACAGACGGCGGCAGACGCGGCCTGGAGGACGACGATATCGCGCTGTCCGAACGGATCACGGGCATCCGTCATACGGTAGCGACGACGGCAGCGCCGATCCGTGTTCGCGCGGAAGAGCAGACAGAGGCCGTCAGCGCCCGTGAGGCTGCCCGCCGTGAAGAAGAGCAGGAGAAGCGCAATCGCCTTCTCACGGGCATTCTGTGCGGCGCTGCGGTGCTGCTCGTGCTGCTGACGGTGCTGATCATCGCATCGGTGATCCGACTGACGCCCGCGGACGAAAGAGTGCCTGAACTGCCGGGGCAGGACGTGACAGAGTCCGGCGACGAGCTTGACACGACCGAGCCCGATCTGACGGTGCCGGTGGAGTCCGATACGACGGAGTCTGACACGACGGAGCCGACAGAAACCGACACGACGGAACCTGCGGAATCTGACACGACCGAGCCTGCGGAATCCGATACGACGGAGCCTGCGGAATCCGATACGACGGAGCCTGCCGAATCTGATACGACCGAACCTGTGGAATCCGACACGACGGAGCCTGCCGAATCCGAAACGGAAACGGAGCCCGTGGAGACGGAAACCGAGGCGCCCGTTCCCATGCACCATCTGTACGTAGAATACTACGGCCACGATCCGCTTGACGTGGACGCAGAGGAAAAGACGATCGCGGAGGTGCTGGCGGAGAACGGATACTACCTTGACGAGAACGCCGTACCGAACGTCGAACTTGATACGATGCTGACGGCGGATACCTACGTCTATGTAGACTGGTACGAATATAAGACGGAAGTCGAATACGAAAATATCGAATACGCGTCCACGACACAGTACGTGGATACCGTTCCGCGCGATACGACCGTTGTGACGCAGGCCGGCGAATACGGTGTGCGGGAACTGACGTACGACGTGACATACTTGAGCGGTCAGGAAGTCGCCCGGACGTACATCGGCGCTGCCGTAACGAAGGACCCCGTGGATGAAGTGCTCGAGGTCGGTACGGGCGGCACGGTGCTTACCGCAGACGGACAGCTCCTGACCTATTCCTACCGCAAGATCGTAAAGGCGACCTACTATAACATCCCCGGTCTGACGTACCTCGGAACGGAAGCGGACGAATCGGTCATTGCGACGGATATGAACTGCATCCCGATGGGAACGAACGTCTACGTTAAAAACAATCGATATGATTTCGGCTACCGCACGGCGGCTGACATCGGCGGCGGTGTAAAGGGCTGGATGATCGACATCTGGATGCCGGATACGGATCAGAGCGATCAGGCGCAGCGGATGCGTCAGGAAGGCATTGTCACCGACATGGAAGTTTACATACTGGGCTGATCCACGGAAGAAGGGAACACATTGAATTTCGATAAACTGCGCGCCTATCAGGATTATCTCACGTCATGGCGGATCCCCGGCAACGACTGTATGGTCATGCAGGATCACCGGGAACTGTACCGTTACTGCAGCGGTTGGGCGGACGTTGAAAACAGACGTCCGATGCAGGGCGACGAGCTCTATTATTTCTGGTCGGCGTCGAAGGTCGTCACGACCTGTCTGGCGCTGCGTCTGCTCGAAGAGGGCAAATACCGCCTGAACGAGCCGCTGGAATGCTATCTGCCGGAGTTCTCCGATATGAAAGTCTGCGTGAAGACGGACGACGGCGAAGAACTGGTCCCGGCGAACAAAAAGATCCTCATCAAAAACCTCTTCAATATGTCGGCAGGCTTTGATTATTCGTTCAACACGCCGGCGATCGAGGCGGTCAAAAAGGCGACCGACGGCCGTTGTCCGACACGGGAGATCGCCCGCGCGATGGCGCAGTCTCCGCTGTACTTTGAACCGGGCGAGGGATACCGATACAGCGTCTGTCACGAGATCCTCGGCGCGTTTATCGAGGTGGTCAGCGGCATGAAGCTGCGCGATTACGCCCGCAAGGTACTGTTCGAGCCGCTCGGCATGACGGACACGAGTTATAATCTGCCCGACGACCGCAGCAAGCTGGAACGGATGGCGGTGCAGTACAATTATCGGGACGACCTCGACAAATATCTGCCGACGAACAATACCTGCGGTCACATCCTCGGCCCGGATTACGACTCCGGCGGCGCGGGCATCGTTTCGACCTGCGCGGATTATATGAAATTCGCCGACGCCATCGTCAACGGAGGCAGAGCGGCGAACGGATACCGCGTGCTTTCTCCGGCAACGATCAGCCTCTGGCGCACGAATACGTTCGATGAAAATCAGCTCCGAATGTTTTCTGGCAAACGGGACTGTTATATGCTCGGTTACGGTTACGGCCTCGGCGTGCGTACCATGATCGACCGTGCGGCGGCCGGATCACTCGGTCCGATCGGCGAATTCGGCTGGGGCGGCGCGGCAGGTGTGTGGGTCATTCTCGACCCCGACAACCGGCTGGCGCTCGTCTACACGCAGCACATGCTGAACAATCAGGAGTGGCATAACGCGCCGCGCCTGCGCAACGTGCTGTATGCGTGCATGGAGGACGCCGTGCGCGTGTGACGAATCAATCTATGTATAGAAAAGCGTACTGTCTTGTGTGACGGTACGCTTTTTTGTTAAACCGGGACTTTTTCGTACAGGACTTCGTTCTGGCAGACGCCGTCGCGGAAAAAGGCGGTGATGTTCGAGACGGTCGTGGCAGCGATGCTGTCGAGCGCCTCTTCCGTGAGGAACGCTTGATGCGAGGTGAGCAGGACGTTCGGCATGGAGATAAGCCGGGCGAGAATGTCGTCGTCCACGATATGGCCGGAGCGATCCTCAAAGAACAGATCGGACTCTTCCTCGTAAACGTCGAGGCAGGCGGCTCCGAGCTGACGTGCCTTGATAGCGTCAAGAAGGGCTTCCGCGTCGATCAGCGCCCCGCGGGAGGTGTTGATCAGCACGGCGCCTTTTTTCATGCGGGCGAACGCGCGGCTGTCCATCAGATGGTACGTTTCCGCGGTCAGCGGGCAGTGCAGGGAAACAACGTCCGACCGACTGAGCAGTTCGTCGAGCGGCACGTAGTCGATGTCGCTGTCCGACGCCGGATATTTGTCGTAGGCCAGTACGCGCATCCCGAAGCCGCGGCAGATGTCGATGAAAACGCGCCCGATCTTGCCGGTTCCGATGACGCCGACGGTTTTGCCGTGCAGATCGAAGCCGGTCAGCCCGTTCAGGGAGAAGTTGTAGTCCTTCGTGCGGATATAGGCCTTGTGCGTGCGCCGAACGGAGGTCAGCAGCATGGCCATCGCGTGTTCCGCCACGGCATAGGGAGAGTAGGCAGGCACGCGCAGAACGTGCAGTTTCCCGGCGGCGTGAGCGAGATCGACCTGGTTGAATCCCGCACAGCGCAGGGCAGCGACCCGGCATCCGCCCTGAACGAGACGGTCGATCACCGGGGCGTCCAGCGTGTCGTTGACGAAGACGCAGACGCCGTCGAATCCGTGCGCCAGTTCCGCCGTGTCCTCGTTCAGCTTGGTCTCAAAATACTTGAAGGAAACGCCGCCGATCGCACCGTATCGTTCAAAGGACGGCTTGTCGTACGGCTTCGCGTCAAAAAATGCAAATTTCATCATCGGTCCTCCTTTTTGACTTGCATTCAGTATGGGCAAATGTCTGTTTTCTATACTTTTTCGGCGAAATTCACCTGCCATTTTGTGAAAAAGGATTGTTATGCGTACCCAAAAATGCTATAATATTGAAGAATAATGGACGAGTTTACCCAAATGGGGAACGAGGGGCACGAAGGAGAACGCGGCTTCTTGAAAGAAGCCTGGCAAGAACTTTTATGGATGGGTATGGGATGGACAATGTCAGACCATCGAGATAAAGGCGTTTCAGAGCCTCAGAAGAGCGTTTCCGAGGTTTTCAGGGACCACCGAGACCCTGAAAACCCACGCCGGAAGATTAAGCGTGGATATAGGTAGTAAAGCTATGCAATTCATCCGCCGGAGGGAATACCGAACGCCCTTGCCGCGGTAGCATAATGAAAACTTTGTTTTGCAATCACTTTACTAACTAACAACCTCGTCCAAGACCCGCGACCTGTTTGAGAGTCCCCATTTCCGGCGGCAGCCGGCAGGAAGGGGATTTTCAAGGGGAAACCATGTCGTTTACGACGGTTGCCCCTTGAACGGCGCGTGCCCCAAAGAGTCCTCGCCGCGGAGGACTCTTACGAAAAAATAAAATCCAGAGAAGTCCGCAGACTTCTCTACCAAAATCCCAAAAAATAAACGAAAGGGAAGACACCATCATGAAGAAACCGCTTGCCTTGATCCTCGCCGTCACGTTCATCCTCCCGCTCTGCATGAGCTGCACGACGGCGAAATCCACCCAGTCCGCCATCATCCCTGCGGAAGGCGAAACCGTCTTCTACGTTTCCCCGAACGGCGACGATACCGCGGACGGTACCTTCGGTAAACCGCTTGCCACGCTCGAGGGCGCA
>JAZUKT010000162.1:0-5791 GCA_045643445.1 Eubacteriales bacterium | reverse complement strand
AGAGCTCCTTTCGGCGGATGCGGATCACTCGTTGCCGGGTACGACTTCCACCTTCAGAATGTTCGTGTTGCCGGGCGTCATGACGGGCATACCGGCTGCAATGACCACGCGGTCACCGGGCGAAACGAGGTCGAGCTCCTTCGCGCAGTCGATGGCGTGACGGAAGAGGACTTCCAGCGTGTTCTGCTCGAGCGCCAGCACCGGGTACACGCCCCAGGATAACGCGAGCTGATGGAAGGTCTTCGCTTTCGGCGTGGCGGCGAGGATTGGCTGAGCCGGGCGGAATTTCGACATCCGGCGGGCGCTCTTGCCGGTCGTGGTCAGCGTTATGATGGCGCTTGCCTTCAAATCTGCCGCCGTGGTGCAGGCCGCGTCGCACATCGCGTTCGTGACGTCGGCGTAGTCGATTTCGTAGTCGATGTCGCGGTAGGCCTTCATGAGGAATGCGTCCTCTTCGGCCTGCTCGGCGATTTTCGCCATGGCGCTGACGGCACGGAGCGGATAAGCGCCGACCGCGGTCTCGCCGGAGAGCATAACGGCGCTCGTTCCGTCGAATACGGCGTTCGCCACGTCGGAGATCTCCGCACGGGTCGGCGTCGGCTTTTCGATCATGGATTCAAGCATCTGCGTCGCCGTGATGACCATCTTGCCGGCCTGATAGCATTTCTTGATGAACTGCTTCTGGAGGCCGGGCAGGCGTTCGAAGTCAACTTCCACGCCCATATCGCCGCGCGCCACCATGATGCCGTCGGAATAATGGAGGATCTCGTCGAAGTGTTCGACGCCCTCGGAGTTTTCGATTTTGGAAATGATCTTGATGTCGTGTCCGCCGTTGTAATCGACGAACTTGCGCATCCCGATGATGTCTTCCTTCGTGCGGACGAACGAGGCGGCGATGAAGTCCACGTCGTGCTCGATACCGAACAAGAGATCGGATTTGTCCCGCTCGGAGAGATGCGGCATGGCGAGATGGATGCCGGGCACGTTGACGCCCTTGCCGTTTTTGATGAGACCGCCCGAGACGACCCGGCAGCAGATCAGTCCGGCGTCGGAGTCGGCGGATTCGGCAACGAGTTCGATAGCGCCGTCGTTCAGAAGGATGCGCGTTCCGGCCTCGACCTGCGCGGGCAGACCGGCATAGGAGACGGAGGCGTGCGTGCTGTCGCCTTCTGCGCCGTCGGTGGTGAGCGTAAAGGCGCTGCCCGCCGTGAGTTCGGCCTCGCCGCCGGCAAAGGTGCCGAGACGGATCTCGGGACCCTTCGTGTCGAGCATGACGGCGCAGGGAACGCCGAGCTCCTCACGCGCCTCGCGGATGCGGCGGATGACTTCGGCGTGTTCTTCGTGGGTTCCGTGAGAAAAGTTAAGCCGTGCGACGTTCATCCCGCTTTTGATCATTTCGCGGATCATTTCGGGCGAGTTGGAAGCGGGGCCGAGCGTGCAGACGATTTTCGTTTTAAGCATAAAGGATCACCAAATCGGAAAAAATAAAAATTATACACCATATTATAGCACAGTACCTGCGGGAATTCAATGACTATCCGTGATTTTTTCGGGATTTGCGAAGAAAACATCGGGCGGATTTTCATGCAGGCCGCCGCGGGAAACGATAAAAAAATTGCGGGAAACCGGAATATTTTTTCATGAAACCCTTGAAATTATACGAGAAAATCAGTATAATATCTCTGTTATGGAAATCCTTCATTTTTGAAGTTCGTGCCCCGCATGAACAGAAAGGAAATATTGTTTTATGGAAACCAATGAACGCAGAGTCGGTACGGTATCGCGCGGCATCCGCTGCCCCATCATCCGTGAAGGGGACGATTTGTCCGTCATCGTGACCGAAAGCGTACTCGAAGCAGCGAAAGCGGAAGGCTTTGCCATTCGTGACCGCGACGTCATTTCGATCACGGAATCCGTCGTCGCGCGTGCGCAGGGCAACTACGCCACCGTCGATCAGATCGCGGCGGACGTCAAGGCGAAATTCGGCGGCGAGACCGTCGGCGTGATTTTCCCGATCCTGTCGAGAAACCGTTTTGCCATCTGCCTGCGCGGTATCGCAAAAGGCGCGAAGAAGATCGTTCTGATGCTCAGTTACCCGTCTGACGAAGTGGGCAACGAGCTGGTTTCTCTCGATAAGATCGACGCGGCAGGCGTGAATCCGTACTCCGACGTGCTCTCGCTCGAGAAGTACCGCGCGCTGTTCGGCGAGAATCTGCATCCGTTCACGGGTGTTGACTACGTGGCGTATTACAGCGATCTGATCCGTGAAATGGGCGCGGAAGTCGAAGTTGTCTTCGCCAATCAGCCCTCCGCGATCCTCGCGTACACGAAGAACGTTCTGAACTGCGACATCCACACGAGAGCGCGCACCAAGCGCATCCTCAAGGCGGCAGGCGCAGAAAAGGTATTCGGTCTCGACGAGATCATGAACGCATCGGTAAACGGCTCCGGCTACAATGAAAAGTACGGGATGCTCGGTTCCAACAAGTCGACGGAAGACAAGATCAAGCTGTTCCCGCGCGACTGCCAGCCGCTGGTGGACGCGATCCAGAAGAAGATCGCTGAGGCGACCGGCAAGCACGTCGAAGTCATGGTATACGGCGACGGCGCGTTCAAGGACCCGCAGGGCAAGATCTGGGAACTGGCTGACCCGGTCGTGTCTCCGGCCTTCACGGACGGCCTCGTCGGCACGCCGAACGAACTGAAGCTGAAGTATCTCGCCGACAACGATTACAAGGATCTGTCCGGCGACGCGCTGAAGCAGGCGATCTCGAAGAGTATCCGCGAAAAGAACGGTAACCTGAAGGGCAATATGGCGTCTCAGGGCACTACGCCGCGCCAGTTGACCGATCTGATCGGCTCGCTGTGCGATCTGACGTCCGGCTCCGGCGACAAGGGAACGCCCGTCGTGCTCGTGCAGGGCTACTTCGACAACTACACGAACGACTGAACCGAATAAAATCCGACAGAGCTGTCACAGAAATGCGGCGGCTCTGTTTTGTTTGCTTGACAAGCGCGGGGAATCCTGCTATAATAAAAGCCGCAGATGGGGCTGTCGCGTGCCATGGCGCCGCAAGGTATTGGCATGAGGAAAGTCCGGGCACCGCTGAACAGGATAACGGATAACGTCCGCCGAGGGAAACCTCCGGGAAAGTGCAACAGAAATAGACTGCCGCCGGGCTCACGTCTGACGGCACAGGTGGAAAGGCGAGGTAAAAGCTCACCGGCATGACAGGCAACTGTGTGCAAATGTAAACCCTATCCGGTGCAACACCTTCAATACGCCGGCGATCTTCGGGTCGCCCGTGCCGGTTCGGCATCGTCGTGAAGGCGGCTGGAGACGTGCGGTAACACACGTTCGAGATAGATGACGGCTGCGTGGGGCAACCCGCGTACAGAACCCGGCTTACAAGTCTGCCGAAAAGCTCTCTTTATGAGGGCTTTTTTCGTTTATCGGGGGAACGAGGGGAACGAAGGAGTACGCGGCCTTTTGAAAAAGGCCTGGCGAAAACTTCAAAAAGGGGTATAGATTGACAAGGAAATTGCAAAGCGTTAGACTTACACTGACATTTCACCGAATACCGAACGTGTCGGCGCAACAATCCCTCCGTCACGCAAGCGTGCCACCTCCCTTTACACAAGGGAGGCTATAACACGGGAGAATCGCTGACAGACGGAGAGGATACCGAACGGTTTCGTCAAACCGTCAACCGAATACCTAACGCTCTCGGCTTTGCCGTTATGAAAACTTTGCTCTGCACTCGTTTTACTAACAAACGCTTTTGTCCCAGACCCCCGACCTGTCGTCCAAACCCCATTTCCGGCGGCAGCCGGCAGGAAGGGGGATTTTCAAGGGGGAAACCATGTCGTTCACGACGGTTTCCCCCTGAACGGCGCGTGTTGGTAAGAGTCCTCGCCGCGGAGGACTCTTACGAAAAAATAAAAATGGAAAGTCCGCGGACTTTCCTACCAAATTCCCACAAAGAAAGAGAATCCCCCGCAGTTCTCCGATTTCGCCAAAACGCTTGCATTACGGCGGGGTTTGTGGTATAATGCGTTTGTAAAAATATACCCTTTTGAAAAAATAAAGAAAGAAAAGAAAAATGGCAAAAGAAAAAACACCCCGTGATCCGAAAATCGGAATCGTCGGCGGGCAGGCCGTGCTCGAGGGCGTCATGATGAAATCCGGCACCCGCTGCTCTCTCGCCGTGCGCACGCAGGATGGCGGCATCAAACTTGATAACAGCACCATCGTCTCCGTCCGCAAAAAATATAAGATCTGCAATCTCCCGCTGATCCGCGGCTGCGTCACCTTCGTCGAATCGCTCATCCTTTCGACGGGGATGCTGACGAAATCCGCCGATATGCAGGGGATCGACATGGACGAGCCCGAAACCAAATTCGAGAAATGGCTCGTCAAGACGTTCGGCAATCAACTCATGAACTTCATCGCCGTCATCGGCACGGTGCTCGGCGTCCTGCTCGGCGTCGGACTCTTCCTGATGCTGCCGACCTTCGCCGCGAAAGGCCTCGACTGGCTTTCAAACGGCTTCATCGGCCGCTATGCTGTCCTGCGCTCCCTCGTCGAGGGCCTGATCCGCATGGGGATCTTCGTCTTCTATATCTGGGCGGTCTCGCTGATGCCGGATATCCGCCGGACGTACGAATACCACGGCGCGGAGCACAAATCCGTCTTCTGTTTTGAGGCGGGCATGGAGCTGACGCCGGAGAACGCGAGAAAATGCTCCCGCTTCCATCCGCGCTGCGGCACGAGCTTCATTTTCGTGATGCTCATCATCTCGGTCGTCATCAACTCGTTCCTCGGCTGGGAGAACGTGTGGCTGCGCTTCGGCTGCAAGCTGCTCCTGCTTCCCGTCGTCATGGGACTTGGCTTTGAATTCATCATGTACGCCGGCCGTCACGATAATCTCTTTACGAAGATCGTTTCCGCGCCCGGCCTCTGGATGCAGCGCATCACGACCCGCGAGCCGGACGACAGCCAGCTTGAAGTGGCGCTTACCGCTCTGAAGAACGCCATTCCGACCGAATTCGGCGGGATCGTGCAGGAAAGCGGCGTCGTACAGGCTGACGGAACGACCGTGCCCGAAAAGAAGGACGCGGACGAAGAAAATACGGACGGCACTGAAACCGAAACCGACGGCGAAAACGCATGACGTACCGCGAACTGACGGCACGGCTGACGAAGGCCGGGATCCCGGACGCCGCCTTTGAGGCAGGCTGCTTGATCGAACGCTTTGCGGGGATCGGTCGGGCTGCACTGCTTGCGGAGCCGGATCGGCCGATCGAGTCCGCGGAACTGGAGGAGGCCGTCAGACGGCGCGAGAGCCGTTATCCCTTGCAGTATCTGCTCGGCGAATGGGAGTTCATGGGGCTGCCCTTTTACCTGAACGGCGACTGTCTGTGTCCCCGGGCGGACACGGAGCTGACCGCAGAGACGGCCATTGAATACCTGCCCCGGGGCGGGCGTTTCTGCGACATCGGCACCGGCAGCGGCGCCATTGCGGTGTCAGTGCTGTACCGCAGGCCCGATCTGCGTGCCGCGGCGGCGGATATTTCCGAGGGTGCGCTGGACGCGGCGCGGCGCAACGCGGAGCGTCACGGCGTTTCGGACCGGCTGACCCTCATACGGGGAGACGCACTGAAGGAGGGCTTTCTGCGTGAGCTTTCGGGCGGTGAGCCCTTTGACGCCGTGATATCGAACCCGCCGTACATCCCGTCGGGAGACATTCCCGGGCTTGCGCCGGAGGTGCTGCGGGAGCCCCGCCGGGCG
>JAZUKT010000161.1:0-9016 GCA_045643445.1 Eubacteriales bacterium | reverse complement strand
TCTCGCAACTTCAAGCTGCACCATGATCACGATAGACGAGAACGGCAGTTTCTCCGTCAGCGGGAAGCTTTCAAGCAGTTTCATGAGCACGGGCGTCGTAATATAATACGGCAGATTGGCGCAGACTGACAAGGTGCCGCCCGAACGGATGATCTCGCCGAACTGCTCGTCAAGAAACGCGGGCAGATCAAGCTTCATGAAGTCGGCTTCCGTCACGGTTACGTTATCGTATTCGCCGAGCGACTCACCGAGCAGCGGAATGAGACCGCGGTCGATCTCCACAGCCGCCACCTTATCATACCGTCGGCAGAGTTCCTGTGTCAGCGCACCGACGCCGGGACCGATCTCGAGCACACCGGCCGGTTTATCCTGATCGGCATAGGAGGCCGACGCTTCGGCGATCCGCTGCGGGATCATCGGATTGATAAGGAAATTCTGGCCGAACGCCTTTTTCGGAGACAGTCCGTACCGTTCAAGGAGTGCGCGAACCGACGCGGGGTTACATAAATCCATGCTGTCCTCCGATCACTGGATCATCGTAACGGTATAGCCGACAGAATATTCCTCGTCCGGCTGAATAGTGATGGCGTATTTCTTGCTTTTTGCTTCTGCCGTTTCCTTGCGGTCAGCCGGAAGTCCGTTCCACGGTTCGAGACAGAGGAGCGGCGACGGCTTATCATTCGGCGTCCAGATGCCGAGCGCTTTGAAGCCGGTGAAATCAAAGCGGATGCCGCGTCCCGTACTGTTTGCAATGAAATTGAGCGCGGATTTCGGCATATTCTCGACGGTCAGCGAATCCTGATCATAGTCGGAATAGCGGAGCGGCAGTTCGTTCGTTCCCTTCAGAACGTTGATCTTCGGCAGCGCGTCGTCCATGTATTCATCCGGGCTGATCGACACGACACAGCCGGATGCATCGTCAAAAACGAGCGTGTAATCCTCAAATCCGCCGTCTTCCGGGCGAATCGGGCAATTGAATCCGGGATGCGCACCAATGCAGAACGTCATTTCGTTTTTGTCGAGATTCCTGACGTAAAAATTGCAGTAGAATCCTTCGTCGGTGATGCCGTATTCGACCTTGAGCGAATAGCAGAACGGGAAAGAGCGCAGCGTTTCTTCCGTTTCGCGCTGTTCGAGTATGACGCGATCCTTGCTGATCAATACGGGCTCGAATTCCTGATTCATCGCGAAACCGTGCTTCGGCATCGGGTACTCAACGCCGTCAAAGGCGATTTTCCCTTCGTACGGGTAGCAGATGACCGGGAAAAGGATCGGCGAATGATCGGCCCAATAGGCGGGATCACCCTGCCAGATGTATTCAAGTCCGTCATGCTTATAGGAAATGATCTCGCCGCCGAATGTACGGACAACGGCGGACGAACGGCCGGATGTCAGAGTAAAGGTCATACGTTTTCCCTCCGCTTGATGCAGAAATTCGAAAGAGCGGGTGATTGGCCCGCCCTTAGAGGAACGATTTAGAATTCGAGTTTGCTTTCGATATACGCGGCGACCTCGGAAATCGGCATACGAACCTGATCCATCGTATCGCGGTCACGAACGGTCACGCAGCCGTCCTCGACGGAGTCAAAGTCATAGCAGATGCAGAACGGCGTACCGATCTCATCCTGACGGCGGTAACGCTTACCGATGGAACCTGCGTCGTCAAATTCAACGTTGAATTTCTTTGAAAGGTTGGTGAACAATTCCGTTGCATTGTCGGAGAGTTTCTTCGACAGCGGCAGTACGGCAGCCTTAACGGGAGCGAGTGCCGGATGCAGGTGAAGAACGACACGGGTATCGTTCTTTTCGGGATCAACGACTTCTTCATCATAGGCGTCGCAGAGGAACGCAAGCGCCACACGGTCAGCGCCGAGCGACGGTTCCACGACGTACGGAATATACTTTTCATTGGTTTCGGCGTCGAAGTATTCCATGGATTCGCCGGAAACCGTCTGATGCTGCGTGAGGTCGTAGTCGGTACGGTCGGCAATACCCCACAGCTCGCCCCATCCGAACGGGAACAGGAATTCGATATCCGTGGTGCCCTTTGAGTAGAAGCAGAGTTCTTCCGGGCTGTGGTCGCGGAGGCGGAGATTTTCCTTTGTCATGCCGAGGCTGTACAGGAATTCTGCGCAGTAGCCTCTCCAGTAGTTGAACCATTCGAGGTCAGTGCCGGGCTTGCAGAAGAATTCAAGTTCCATCTGCTCGAATTCACGGGTACGGAACACGAAGTTGCCGGGCGTGATTTCGTTGCGGAAGGATTTACCGATCTGACCGATACCGAACGGCATCTTCTTTCTCGTCGTGCGGGCCACGTTCTTGAAGTTGACGAAAATGCCCTGCGCGGTCTCCGGGCGAAGATAAACGGTATTCGAGGAATCTTCGGTTACGCCGATGAAGGTCTTGAACATCAGGTTGAATTTACGGATGGAAGTAAAGTCTTCCGCGCCGCAGTCCGGGCATTTGATGTGATTTTCCTTGATATAGGCGCTCATTTCGTCATCCGTCCAGCCGGCGGGATTGACGTCGAGCTTATTTTCAAATGCGTATTCTTCGATCAGTTTGTCGGCGCGGTGACGGCTCTTGCAGGCCTTGCAGTCCATAAGCGGATCGGAGAAGCCGCCGAGGTGGCCGGAAGCGAGCCACGTCTGCGGAATCATGATGATGGCGGAGTCAAGACCGACGTTGTACGGGCACTCTGCGACGAACTTCTTCCACCAAGCCTTCTTGACGTTGTTCTTGAATTCAACGCCGAGCGGGCCGTAGTCCCACGAGTTGGCAAGACCGCCGTAGATTTCGCTGCCGGCGTACACAAAGCCTCTGTTCTTGCAGAGCGCTACGATCTTATCCATGGTTTTGGCTTCATTAGGCATACGCATGATGATTTACCTATCTTTCTGTTTTATTTTATTCGGGTTTATTGTTCTTCGGGAAGCATGATTTCACGGTATGGCAGGAACATCTCAATAGCCTTTTGGACATCCGGTTCAAAATATCCGTCCGCCATATCCGTAGCACTCACATATGTACACGGATAGGCGAGCGTGACCGTCTCAAAGCGTGTGATCGCTTCAAACATTTCACGTGTGATTTCGTAATTGTCCAGCGTGAAGCCGGTTTCGATGATCGCGGTATCCGGCTCCATGACGGCTGCTGACCAGAATTTTTCGTCTTTGGCTTCATCGGTTCCCTGCGCCTGTTCTTCCGGCGTCATCGGCGTCGTATCAAAAGGAAGATCCTCCTGGTTCCCGTCAACCGTATATGCAGACGTCGTAATCAGATCGCTGATCATCGTTCTGCGCGCCGTTTTATCAAGCGAAACGAGGCTGTGGAGGTAATTCTCAAGGACGGTGATCGCAAACGTCTCTTTCGCCTTGCAGTCTGACTGATCTGCTTCGACGAATGAAAGAATCTTATAAAGATTATCCGATCCCGTCGAAACGGTACCCGTACTCAACGCAAGCGTATGATACAGATGATCGTACCATTTCCAGCCGTCTTCACCGATATGTTCGATCTGTGTTTCCGGGCTTGTCGTGAAGATATCGCCGTTCGTATAAAGATCCTTGGCGAGATATGCGTTTGTCGGACCGAGTTTTTCGATAAATTCGTCCATGTTATAGCCGTTGAGCATAAACGTGTACGAAACACTCATGCCTGTCAGCGCATGAACGTGTTCGAGAAACTTATCTGCGCCGTAGAGGTAATATACTTCGCTGAGCGTATGGTAACCCGTATCGGTATAGACACGCATTTCCGGCGTCAGATAAGAATAAATGAACTGTCTGCGCTCGCGGTCTGCGCGTACCAGAACGATGGAAGAAACGGACTTTTTGCGGTAATTGCCCGTCAGGCATCCGACCGTGTCCTTCGGATCGGCAGTACTCGCGTTCTTATCGTACATGGTCTCAAGCGTCGGCTCGTAATCGTCGTAGAGGTCGCTTCGATCGTTCGTCGTCAGAACGAGGAAGTTGAAACTCACGCCATTCGGCAGTTCCTCTGTGACCGGATCCGTATCCGTCCCCGTCGTTTCAGTCACAGCATCGCCGGAATCCGGATTCTGCATGATTTCATCAAGCTGCGTTTTTTCATTTTCAAGAATATCGGTAACCGTGTTCGTCACAAAGCCGGTGGCAAAATAGGCAATCACGCCGAACACCACTGCGGCGATTAAAAACGTCACACCGAAGTTCTTAAGGGCAGAAAGCATGGAAACAAACCTTCCCTTTATAATGTTAACACTTATTATACAATAAATCCTCGAAAATTGCAAGAGCGTTTTGAAACCTTCCGGTGCTTTTTCGATTTTTGGCAGATTGGAGTGCGCATAGGAACGAAAGTTGTCTCTTTCCGTTCAACTTGACAAGGCGGAACAGCGGTGCTATACTTGATTCAAGACAAATATCAGTCGGAAAGGAGACGGAGGATGCCGAACAAGCAAAATTACGGATTGATTTTCGGTCAGACGGTCGAGGCAATCAAAGAATCGGGAAAACGCCCGCGTCTCCTGCTGCACGTTTGCTGCGCGCCCTGCTCTTCCCACGTGCTCGAAGTGGTCAGCGAGATTTTCGACGTCACGCTGTATTATTATAACCCGAATATTTCACCCGAGGAAGAGTTCACCTTCCGGCTTGATGAGTTGAAACGGTTTCTCGCAGAAGCCGATTACCCGGAGATCCCGGTTGAGACTCCGCCGTATGATCCAACGGAGTTCACACGTGCGGTGAGCGGTCTGGAAGCGCTTCCCGAAGGCGGTGAGCGATGCCGCGTCTGTTACACGCTACGCCTGAGAAAAACAGCTGAAGCGGCGGCAGCGGGCGGATACGACTGGTATACCACTACTTTATCCATCAGCCCGTACAAAAATGCAGAATGGTTGAACGAAATCGGCATCGGACTCGGGAAAGAATATGGGATCCCGTATCTGATTTCTGACTTCAAGAAGAAAAACGGATATCAGCGTTCGATCGAGCTGTCGCGGCTCTACCATCTCTACCGACAAAATTACTGCGGCTGCGTCTTCAGCAAACGCGATGCAGAACTACGTAATAAGGCAGATTCATAACGCAAAAGAGGAACGGTTTACGTTCCCCTTTTTTCATGCGACCGGCTCCAGTATTTCAAGCATATTGTCGATAAAAATGCCGTACCCTCTCGTCGGATCGTTTACGAGTACGTGCGTGACCGAGCCGATCAGTTTGCCGTCCTCCATGATCGGCGAGCCGCTCATTCCCTGAATAATCCCGCCCGTTTTCTCGATCAGATCGTGATCCGTCACCGTGATCGAGAAAGAACGGTTATCCGTGCTGTCCCGTCGGATATCGTCGATGCGGATCGAATACTGTTTCGGTTCACCGTCGTCCAGCGTACACCAGATAGTTGCGTCGCCCGGATGCACCTCATTCCGCGATGCGACCGCGACCGTTTCGCTGTCCTCGATTTCGTCCGGCAGATCGGTCAGGATCCCGTACACGCCGCAGTCCGTATTCCCGAGCAGAACGCCGGATCGGTCGGACGTAAAATAGCCGCGTATCTCACCTGGATCGCCCGGCAATCCTTTGGTTATCCCGGAAATACGAACGTCAACGACCGTGCCGCGCTCCATTTTGAGGAGTTCTCCCGTATCGCTGTCGCAGATGCCGTGACCGAGTCCGAGAAACGCGCCGCTGCCCGGTACCACAAGCGTCAGCGTACCGATCCCCGCCATTGTATCACGAACCCACATGCCCGTCTTGTGCTTGCCGTCAGTAGGATCGCACGTCGGCGTGAATCGGACGGTGCCTTCATTTCCGTTGCGCAGATAGGTGATCTCGACTTCCCCGCCGACGCCGATCTGCTTCATCAGTTCGGCTGACGTTTTGACCGCCTCGCCGTTTACTTTCGTAATAATATCATTGACACGGAGTCCCGCCTCGTACGCCGGAATCCGCTTGCCTTCCGCCGTCTCGATCTCCCGGAATCCGATCACGACGATCCCGTCCGAATAAAATTTTACACCGAACGGTACGCCGCCAACCAATACCTGTTCGGGCAGCGCGGCTGACGCTTCCGCCGTAACTATCACAGCGAGAACGACCGCGCAGCATAATGTCCACCATTTTTTCATAATTTTCTCCCGTTTCCGCCTGCTTTTGTTCGCCTGCTTTCTTTAATCTGCGCAGGCACGGCGAGAATATGCGGTGAAAATTTTGCAATCAAAAAACGGTTTGCATCTGTCTTATCGTCAATGACAGGTTTAAATTCAATTTATGATTAAAAAGCAGAGACCGCACGCGCAGTCCCTGCTTATCGTTTATTTCAACTTCATTCCGTCCGAGAAGGCATGTCCGACAACATCGCCGAGCGCGAGGTACTGATTATGCACCGTATCGAACGTGATCGGATGGAAGAGGCCGAGATCCGGCTTGCCGTCTGTGCCGAGAATGGATTCATCCGCCGACACGTTGACGATCCGCCCGACGTACCATTCGCCGTTCACGATTTCCGCAAGTTCGCATTCGATCGTCAGCGGCAGTTCACAGATGACCGGCGCGTTGACGAATTCGCTTTTTTCGGTCGTAAAACCGGCTTTTTTCATTTTTTCGGGTTCTTTCCGGCCTGAGACAATCCCGACGTAATCACATGCCGTAACGTGCTCCCGGTCCGCCATCGAAACCGTAAAGGCTTTGGTTACGGCGATATTGTCGGTCGTCTGATGATCACTCATCGCAATGATAATCTTGTCGTTGTCAATGATACCGCCCCACGCGGCATTCATGGCGTTCGCCTTGCCGTTCGCGTCATACGATCCGACGATCAGCACCGGTTGCGGATACAGATAGGTTTTGACTCCGAAATTTTTTCTCATATCGTTCTCCTTTATGCGTTATTTTCCTCAGCTGTGCGGCCGCTGTGGCAGACGAAATAGAGAATCTGTCTCTCCTCCGTCATCTTCTTCATCCAGTCAAGTGCGGATGCCATATGCTCGTCGTCCAGATTCACGAACGGATCGTCGAAAATGAGGAACGGCTGATTGTCCGGGTACAGCGCGTCAACGAGCGCCACCCGCATACCGAGCATCATCATATCCGCCATACCGCTGCTGAAATAACCGATCTCACGCGGCGATCCGGCGGCTTCCACCGCTACGTTCAGTTCGCCGTCGATCATGATCCGCTTTTCGTCCGATTCCGGCATAAGCTGGCGGATCGTTCTGACGTAGTTCGCTTTCAGCGGCGCGAGGTAACGGGAGGAAAGCTCGTCCTTGGACTCGGGCAGTTTGTTGATGGCAATATCGAGCAGCGCCGCCGCTTTTTCCGAAGCTTCCGCTTCCGCTTTTGCGTCGGCAAGCGCTTCGTGCAGAGCCGGGATCTGATTGACCTGACGGTTCATCTGTTCCGCCTTCGCTTCCAGGCGGCCGAGCTCGTCTTTCATGGATTTGAGCTCCGTGATGAGCGCCTTTTCTTTCATTTTTTCATCTTCGAGCGAATCGGACTGATCGAGCTCTCGCATTTCAAAATCCGTATCGGCGTGCTCGGCAAAGAAGGCGGTCAGTTTCTCTCTGGCTTCCTTCATTTCTCCGATGGCACGGCTGTACTCGCGTCGGTCTTCCCAGATCTCGCGGGCACTGTCTCTCGTCAGCGTGCGTCCGCTCAATTGATACTTTCCGAGGATCGCATCGCGCACCGCACACTGTTCATCCCGCTTTTTCTCCCATTCGGACTGCGCGGATTTGGCGTGTTCCACATAGGCAAGCGCCCGCTGATAGGCTTCCGCCTCTTCACGGATCAGAGCGAGTGTACGTGCTTCCTCGCCGCCTGCCACCATATAGCGATACTGCTCGAAAAAGGCGTTCAGTTCGCTGCGGATCACGGCGGCCTGCGCAGTCAGTTCTTCCGATTTATTCGTGAGTTCGCGTTTTTTCTCGGTGAGACTGTTATAGCGTTCCGTGAGCAGTTCCAGTTTATTCACGAGCAGGGCGTAATCGTCGATTTCGTTGAAATACTGACTCAGATACTTATCAAGTTTTTCGCTGCAGGACGCTGCCGTCGCACGGAGTTCCGTTTGAGCGGATTCACATTCTTCCTGATGTTTGAGAAGCGCTTTCGTTTCCACATAGCGTGCCTGAAGCAGTTCGAGCGCTTCGGTAGGCGAGCCGTCGCCGAGATCAAACTGTTCCACGTAGCGGATCAGCTCACTCTCAAGACGCTCGGCTTCCAACTGACCGTTCAGAATCTGCCGCTTTTGTTCGGCAAGGCTGTTTTCTTCCTTTTCGTTCAGTACGCGTACGATTTTTTCACTCAGGACCAGATAAAGCGTCAGGATCATCAGCACAAGACCTGCCGCCACGCAGATAGCGCCTGCCGTCATCAGCCGTAAGCAGAACAGGACGATCGCAGCCACGATAGCCGCAACGGTCAGTGAGCCCGTCAGGATCAGCCAGCGGTTTCCGGCCGTTTTCTTGGCTTCGGACTTTCGGACAGCCGTCTGCTCGAGTTCTTCCGTCTCCTGCCGGATCGCTTCGATTCGGTATAGTCTTTTATATTGCTGTGCGAGATCCTCGTCAGTCGGCAGCCCGCTCTTGAAACCGTCCAACAGTTCCGCGAGCCGCGCTTCATCCGACGGCGTCAGCGTCATCGACTTTGTCTGACTGATCGCGTCATCGCGTACCCGGATCCATTCGCGGCATTCGTCGAGTTCGTCTTTCGTCGGGCATTTGCCGAGGAAAACGCTTTCCGTATAGTCAGCGAGTTTCTGTTCGTCATCCGTCAGCCGCAGCGACTCGACAGTCGTTTCGATCCGCGTATAGGCAAGCGTTTTTTCGCTCAGATCATCAAGCGTTTCCCGGCTCGGCACCCCATCGTCAAAATGCGTCCGTCCGAGGAAGATCGTATCGTTCGCCTCAGCGTATGCGGGATCGTCGTCAAGCGAATGTTCGTTTGAGAGAACGTCGAGCGCCGCATCGAGCGACTTCATTTCGTCCGCCGTCGGAAAATCGCCGGGATAGCGCTCTTTCATCGCCTTGACGATCATCGCA
>JAZUKT010000160.1:0-8818 GCA_045643445.1 Eubacteriales bacterium | reverse complement strand
GGATAGCGCGCTTCGATCTCCATGAGCTCTGCGACGTTCACTTCATCGCGGAGCCGCTTCGCACGCGGAATGTGCAGCATGACGATCCAGCCGTTCCGGTCGGCGACTTCCAGATGTTCCTTCGGCAGATAGTCGAAGATGCGGATCTCCGCCGGCGGGATATAGGGCGGGCAGTTCGTGATGTACGGCTTGAGCCCGAGAAATCCGCCTTTTTTCACGTTTTCCTCAAGTTCGTCGGCGTCTATGCAGTATTCCGAGCGGTAGAGCGCCGGGAAACCGTACTGCATGGCGGATGCGTGAACGTACTCGTTGCACTGGTCGAGATCGTGCTTGATCCCGCCGAAAACGAGCGGAGTGACGTGATTGGCCGGGAAGAGAACCCGGAACGTGTCGAGCAGATTCTCGCTCGTCATTTCGTCGGCCACGAGGTCGATCCAGGTCGCGCCGCCGTTCGCCTTGCCCTTCGGCGTGAAGGTGTTTTTCCAGATATGCGTGTGGCAGTCGATAAAGTCCGTCGGCAGAAAGTCGCGCAGTTCCGTTTCGTAGACCTGTCTGTCAACTTCATTCGCGTTGAGTGCAAACATGGCAGTCTCCCGTCAGATGATGACCGTTTCAAGTCCGAGCAGCTGACCGAAATATTCGATCTCCCGGACCGATGCGCCGTAGACGAACGCGCTGTGATGCGTAGCGCCGTACCGGCTGAGGTTTTCGAGGAAATGCGCGGTCGGGCAGTCCGTCTTCATCCAGCCTCTCATGGAGCCGTCGAAGGCGTCGCTGTCGTAATCCTGCATGGTGCCCGCCGTCATCACGAGCCTGAAATCGTCCTTCGTGCAGCAGACGTTGATGTATACGCCGCGTCCGCCCTTCATTCTCGTGTAGCCGACGTAGGGGAACCGTCCGGGCGAATAATTCGTGCCGACCCGTTCGATCCGGGGACGGATGGCGGCGTCGCGGTAGTTGACTTCGCCCATGTGGCTGAGGAAGACCGTGTCGTTTTTCCAGTCCGGGCAGAAGATTTCGACGAAGGTGGTTTCGGGATAACCCGTGAGCAGCGCGCCGACAAAGGCAGCCGTCATCACGTCGCCTTCGCCCGCGTAGCCGATCCCTTTTTCAAGGGCCTTGCAGGCTTCGAGGAACGGCATCGAGTTGATCCCGGCCGCCGCTCCCATGTTGGAGAAGTTGACGGAGAAGGCGGTGAGCCCTCTGTCGCCGATGCACTTGCGCATGGCAAGACAGCTCCGCACGGAATCGGTGTATTCATCCTCGATCATACTTTCGCCAAGCTCATAGCGGACGGCGTTGTCGGCCTTTTCCGCGGCAATTTCATCGTCCGTGACGGATTCGGCGTAGCGCTTCATGCTTTCCGCGTCGAGGGCGGTGACGTCAATGCCGAAGCGGTTTTTCAGTTTCGTCCAGTCCACCTGGAAGTCGCCCATGCCGTCAAATACGCCGCCGACGAGACCGACTTTCGTGTGCTTGAGCCGGTTCGCTGAGGCAGCAGCCCGCACGAGACCGCATACCCGCGCGATCACGTCGGATTCGAGATAATGTCCGGCCGCGATGGCGTACGGTCTGCCGCGCCGCGTGAGCATACTGCACATATCCATGACGCCGTGTACGCCGTGGTTGTACATGATCTCGCCCGCGTCCTGCGTGTTCGGGAAGACGAGCGTTTCGGTGGTGTCAAGCACGATGAGCGGCAGCGTCGTCGCACAGAGCGCGTCGATACATTCGAGAGAAGGGGAGTACGCCATGTGGAGCGTCACGATGGCGTCAACGTCCGCCGCTTCAAAATCCGCGACGGTTTTCGAAAACTCAGGCGCCAGACGGCAGAACGGGCTCTCGGCGACGTCGATGCCGTTTTCGCGGAACAGACCGGCGATTTTCGCGTAGAACGCTTCGAGCCGGATGCGCAGATCGGGGAGCTTGTCGTCATATAACTTGACGTAAAGCGGTAACAGTCCGATTTTCATGGTCAGAATCCTTTCATTCGCCGATGATCATGATCTGTACGGTGCGTTCACGCGCTCTCGTCTGATCAAAGTCGATAAAGTAAATGAAGCCGTATTCACCGAGGTCGAGCTGACCGTCGTCGATGACGATCGTTTCGCTTCTGCCGATGATGGAGGAGCGCAGGTGAGCGTCGGTGTTGTGGCAGCCGCGGGCGTCTTCACCGCAGGTTTCGGCGAAAGCGAGCGCCTTCGGACCCGGATGCAGATACATCCCTTCCTTGTGCTGCGTCGGGCAGATGCCGTCCATGACTTCAACAAGATCCTGCTGGAGCGTTTCGAGTCCCGTCATGGACAGATCGAACGCGCACTCCTGGGTGATGACGGCACAGGTCGTGTGATGAGAATAAACGACGAGGATGCCGTTCTTCACGCCGGATTCCGCGAGCGCCGCTTTGGCTTCCGCCGTTACGTTGTGGAAGGTGCATACCTTGTCGTTCGACTGCACCTTGAATTTCTTTTTGTAAACCATGTTATCCTCTCTTTTTCAAGTCATCGGCCGCCCGTCTTGTCGCCGCGATCATTTCGTCGATCATGGCGATCGGGTCGTCGGCTTTGCAGATCCCGGATGCGGCGCCGGCTGCTTCGGAACCGGCCATGATGAAGTCGTACACTTCCTGACCGCAGGTGATGCCGGCCGCCTGCTCGACCATGATGTCGGGGTCGATCGCCTTGATCACGCGGATGGAATCCATGACGTAGGACATCGGAGACGCCCCGTTTCCGCCGCCGATGATCTCGGACGGTTCGGGATTGATGATGTCGGGATGCAGCTCGGCGATCGCCTTGGCTTCGTCCAGCGTATCGGCGCACGCGAAAACGAGCATATCAAGCTCTCTCGCGCGGTCGATCGTTTTCTTCATCTGCGGCAGGCTCATCGGCTTTTCGCAGTGATTGATCATCACGCCGACGGCTCCGGCAGCCTTTACGCCTTCCGGGAGAATGTCGGCGCATCCTCTGCCCGGACGGAGCGTGTCCATGTAGGTGCAGAATACTTTCAGGTGCTTCGTGTTTTCGGCTACGCGGCGGACTTCCAGCGCCGGGCAGATGAAAAGAACGTCAATGTCGTACTTTTCGGCGGCACGGTCGGCGGCCTTCGCGTATTCGAGGAGCGTGTCGCCCCAGACGTAGTTCTTCGTGCCGACTTCAAAATAAGGTGTTCTGATCTTCGGTTTCATCGGGATCAATACCTCTTCCAGTTCAGCGTGTAGTGAACGTCGTCGGACTTTTCTTCGTCGGTGAACTTGTGAAGCGTGTTGACGACTTCGCCGTTGTTCCATTTTCTGTCGCCGACGTCGTCGGTCGTGCCCATGACGGTCACGTTGAGCTGTCTGTGACGCGCTCTGACGTGATCCCAGTCAACGAAATAAACGTGCGCGAATTCGCCGCCGTCGAGTTCACCGTCCTTGATGGTCATGACTTCGCTTCTGCCGAAGAAGACGGAACGGAGATGGCCGTCGGTGTTCATCGAGGTGTAGTCGCCGGGCTCGTCAACGTAGCGGCCGAACTTGGCGTGAAGCGGACCGGGATGGCGGTACTGATGCTCTTCGGCGAAATCGGGGATCATTTTGCGCATGATGTCGAGCAGATCGTGCTGCAGATATTCAAGATCAAACGAGTCGATATCGTGGGAGCATTCCTGAACCATGACGGAGCAGGTCGTGTGGTGAGAAGCGATGGTGCAGGTGCCGTTCTTTATGCCGGACGCCTTGACGATCTCGAGGATTTCATCCGTTACGTCGTGGAACGTGGGGATCCAGCCTCTCGACTGCAGTTCGATTTCTTTCTGAAAAACTTTGAATTCCATGGGGACTCTCCTTTTATGTGTGGTATTAGAATTTGAGCGTGGGTCAGTGGGTCCGCGGGAAACCGGGAACCGCTTTTTCACGACATATTTTATCACAAACGGGAAGAAATTGCAAGACGGAATTCCAGCGGGCGGCGGGCGATTTTGCCGTTGTGAGCCGAAAAATCCGCTTGACAATACCCCCGCTGTGTGGTATTCTTTCGATAGATGACGAAATGCTGCAAAAGAAAGGACAGCCGCAGGGCGTGAGGAACGAACATGGGAAAATTATTCAAGGTAAACGATAATCTCTGCTATACCAGAAATCCGTATGCCGCCATGAATGTGTATTTACACAAGGAGACGGAGAACGAGGAGATACCGACGTTTGAGGAGTCTTTCGACAAACTCCCGCAGCCGATCTGGGACGGGCATGATGACGTGCTCGCGTGCTATCGGAAAACCTGGCAGATCGCGTTCGGCAACCTCCATAAAGCGAATGCAGACGCAGGATTTGTCTCGAATTTTATCGACACGGCCTTCAACGGCTACCTTTTCATGTGGGACTCCGCTTTCATCGTAATGTTCGGCAAATACGGCCGCCGCGTGTTCAATTTCCAGAAGACGCTCGATAACTTCTATTCGCATCAGCACAAGGACGGCTTCATCAACCGTGAGATTTGTGAATCGGAGAGCGGCGAACAGTGGTCGCGCGACGATCCGGCGTCTACGGGGCCGAATATCCTGCCGTGGTCGGAGTGGTCATATTTTCTCTCGACCGGCGACCGTTCCAGACTGGCCGACGTCTTCAATCCGCTGTGTGCCTATCATAAATGGCTGCAGCTCAACCGTTCGTGGCCGGACGGCAGTTACTGGAGCTGCGGACTGGCCTGCGGTATGGACAATCAGCCGAGACAGCCGGACGGCTATGATCACGCGCTGTCCCACGGCTTCATGAGCTGGATCGACACCTGCGCGCAGCAGTATCTCAGCGCCGAGATTCTCATCCGTATGGCGAAAACGCTCGGACGCGAAGAGGAAGTCGGCTGGCTGAAAGAGGAAGCGGCGCTGATGGAGAAGACCATAAACGGGACGATGTGGAGCGAGCAGGACGGCTACTATTACGATAAACTGCGCGACGGAACGCTGAGCGGCGTCAAGACGGTCGGTTCGTACTGGACGCTGCTCGCCGGATTGGTGCCGGACGAAAGAAAAGACCGCTTCGTCGCGCATCTTGACAATGAAGCGGAATTCAAGCGCCCGAACCGTATCCCGACGCTCGCGGCGACCGATCCGCATTACATGGACTGCGGCGGCTACTGGCTGGGCGGTGTATGGGCGCCGACCAACTACATGGTGCTGACGGGACTGTACGAGAACGGATACAACGATCTTGCCCGCGATATCGCCGAAACGTATCTTGACAATGCCGTCAAGGTATTCAAGGAAACCGGCACGCTGTTTGAAAACTACGCGCCGGAGTATGCCGCACATGGCAAACCGGCCGGACCCGATTTCGTCGGCTGGACCGGACTGGCTCCGATTTCGATTCTGTTTGAATTCATTTTCGGCATCCATCCGGACGCGGGAGCCAATCGGATCCGCTGGATCGTCAATCGCACGGAACGGCATGGCATCACGCAGTATCCGTTCGGCGATGCGAATGTGGATCTTGTCTGCGAAGCCCGTTCTTCGGCGGACGAGAGCCCGGTCATTCATGTAAAGAGCGACCGGCCTGTCACCGTCGAGGTCATCTGGAACGGCCAAAGCAGGATCATCGAAGCCTGACACGACGGCGATTGACGCAAATACGGAAATATCACAGATCGGCGGTGGACTTTGTATGACTTCTTTCATGAATCCCGACAACATCCTGCAATTTGCTTTTGTCAATTTCGATACGCTGAAGGATCGGAAGATCCGCGGCGTTGTCGTCGACTGTCACGGCTACTCCGATATCGCCGTCTGGAAGCAGTCCGACGATACGGCGGCCTTCCTCGGTGAAAACGGCGTGCTGTTCGTTCATCCGTATTATCCCTACGATTGCTGGGGCAACGACGGGTGCATCGCTTTCATCGACGACATTCTCCGCGCGCTGTACACCGGGCTGAATCTTGATGCCGACCGGGTGCCCCTTGTGATGACCGGCGGCAGTATGGGCGGCATGACCGCGCTGATCTACACGCTGGACGGCCATTATAAGCCCTGCGCCGCAGCCATGAACTGTCCCGTCACCGATATGAACCGTTATTTCCATACAGAGCATGAATACAATACCATTTATACGGCTTACTGTCAGCGCGGATTTGACCTGCAAAAGGAGATCGACCGGCACAGTCCGATCCTGCGCACGGCGGATCTGCCCGATATTCCGTATTACATAGTCGGCGGCGAGCGGGACAAATGCGTCACGGTGAACGAATATATCCGCCCCTTCGCTGAAAAACTGCGGGCAGAAAAGTCCGAGGTGATGTGTGACGTCGTGGCCGATATGGGACATTGCCAGATCAACGACTTCCCGGAAGCCGCGAAAAAATGGCGTGAGACCCTGCTCGGATGGGTGGATCGTTTTCAGAAATGATCGTTTCCTTCCGCAATAACGGAGACATGACTATATAAAAACGCTGACCCTGTGCCTCGGCGCCCTGCGTGAGATGCACAACAAAAAAGAAGTTTGCCTGTTTGGCAGGCTTTTTTTGCCTTTACGCAGCGGAAATGACAGATCATTGTCGCCTTTCCGTCATATTATCACCGAAACGCGAAAAACTTTCTTGAATAAACGATTGTTATGTGATATAATGCAAATAGTGTGATATATTGTAAAATGAATCATATACAAAATGCAACAGAAAAGGGGGATGCCAGCTATGAGCAAAAAAAGAATATCGGGGCTCAACATTTATATCATCCTGATGATTGCCGCAAACCTCATCCTTGCCTTCATGATCGGACGGGCATTCGTCGCGGAAAAGTTTCCGAATGGTTCTCTTTTCCATACGAACGGTAAGGCTGTCACGGAAGATCCCATTGCCGCGGATCAGCGGGATGACCGTCCGGGTATCGGCGATTTTCAAAATTGGTATTACGCCGCGGACAGAAGTATTCCTGCCAAAGCCGATTTGAACGTAACCCGTGAGGACACGTACGGTAAGTGGAAAGCGACCGTCTACGTGACCGGGAAAACGGTTAACGACGACAAAATCCTGCTTCTCAATATGGATATCGCCGATGATGACGGGAACGTAACGCTTACCATGGACTGGTATCAGTCCACCTCCGTTGCCAAATCCAAAACAACCGATGAAACGTCGAAAAAAGATACCGTTTTAAGCGGTACCTGGAAAAACGGCGCCATTGTGATATCCGACGGTACATATGAGTTCGAGATCCCGCACTTTTACAGACTGAACGGCAAAGAATACGGCATGGGCTCGGGTACGATGGACGGACTACGGATCGACGTCGGTCTTGTCCGCGACGAACAGTGAGAGGAGGCAGATCGTATGTCAAGAAAATGTGAATACTGCGACTCGGTCATTCCCGAGAATGTCGACGTCTGCCCCTATTGCGGCGCGAAATCAAAGGCAATGAAGATTCAGACCGCAGCCGCACCGAGGGCGGTACCGGCGGCAAAATCCGAAACACATAAAGGTCGGAAAATCCTCGCAGTTTTTCTGTCGGTGCTGTTCGTGGTGCAGGCCGCGGTCGCTGCTTTCGCCTATCCGGGATTTCTGAAATCCGGCAGAATGAGCAGCGGCGTCCTGCCTGTCCGGCGTGAAACGGAACTGACGTGGACCGCTCAGAGAACGGATTCCGCTCTTATGCCCGAAACGGGGGATGGCGTGACCGTCTGTGACGTGACCGTCCGCACGGATCCCGTAAACCTTTCCGGTCAGGAGACCGTTACGGTGACCGATTTCGGCGCGCAGAAGGACGGGGGAGAGGAAATCCACCGTTATGAGGTCGCGCTCGGCGAACACAGGAGTTTCGAAGTTCCCGTGGCGCTTTCGTTCCCTTGCACGCTCGCGGAGGACGAGGACGCTGCCGTCCTGCACTACGTGGAGGAAACGGGTGAGTGGATCCCGCTCGCGGCTGACTATGATGCGGAAAGCGGAACCGTAACGGCGTACTTTTCCTCTCTTTCGCCGGTAGAAGTGCGCAAGGAGAAGAAGACGCTGCACGGCGATCTCTTCTATATCAACTACCCGAAAAACGAAGCGGGAGATTGCTCGTCGCGCAAGGCCACCGTGGAGATCTCCCCGTATTACTGGTCGATCCTGAAAGCAATGAATCAGGAAAAACTCGGCGAAGACGCGACGAAATATACGGCGGATCCGGCTCTTTACGTGCAGGATTTCGAGCGTTATAAGGACGATTTTATCCGGGATAAATCGGCGGCGTTCAACGAAGTAAATGAGCTCTACGGCAGCGCTGCTTCGGTCATTGATCTGTACAGAGAACTCGGCGGCCCGATCCTCGGCAGCGTGAAATGGAACGAATTCGGCGAGGCGCTCGGCACGGTGTCTCTTCTGATGTCGGTCTATCAGATCTATGACGACTATCAGAAGGCAGGCGACGTCTGGAAGGCCGTCAACGATCCGACGCTTCTCAAGCATTTGTATACCAATATCTGCACCAATGCCGGTACGATTTTCTCAAAGGTGACAGGCTACAGCTCGGCAAGCTTTTCCGCCGCATTCATCGTTGTCGGGATGGTCGCGGTCATGCTGGACCAGACCGTGCAGGATGCAAAGGATGCGATGATTGCACGGAATGCGGATATCTTCCGTTCCTATTTTGAAAACGTTGCGCCGTTCAATAAAAACGAATGGTACGAAGCCTTCCGGGAAGCCTATTATCAGTCGAACAATGACCCGGACCGTGCGATGGAGATCATCTCCGCAAAGGTCAACAGCACCGTGGAGAGCTTCTGGACGGACATCTATCAGGAAGGCAATCTTGATCTGATGGTCGCCGCGGCGGAAGCGGATACGAAAAATTATTTTACCAAGAATAATATCTA
>JAZUKT010000159.1:0-6016 GCA_045643445.1 Eubacteriales bacterium | reverse complement strand
AAGGACGCGGAACTGTATCCGCTGTCGGTCTTCCTCTCGAAGATCAACGAGGGAGACACGGGCATCGCCCTGGCCATTGCGGTCATCTACATGGTGCCGCCCGTTCTGCTGTTCTTGTACAGCGAAGATTACCTGATCGAGGGCATTGCGTATTCGGCCTCGGTCAAGGGTTAAAAGAATAACGATTACGAATATGAGATCAAGAATACATACAGAGGTGCAACATGGCTAAATCCGAAGGACGCAGAGCATGGATCAAGAACGCGGCGATCATTTTTCTGGTGGTGCTGCTTCTTCTGACCTTCTTCTCGAACACGATTCTGAATTATTCGCTGCCGGAGGTGTCGGCGCAGTACCCGCAGTACAGCACGCTGAACACGTCCGTGAAGCTGTCGGGTTCTGTGAAGGCCAACGCCAGCTATAACGTCATTTTTGAAGAAGAGCAGGCGGATGCGGGCATGATCCAGTCCCGTAAAGTCCTGTCGGTGTACGTCAAGGAAGGCATGACGGTCGAGAAAGATCAGCCGATCATGGAACTGAAGGGCGGCGCCAGCCAGCAGCTCGATGAAAAGCAGAAGCAGTACGATGAACTGAAAAAGGCGTACGAGCTTGCGCTTCTTGACGATAAGGTAAGCGGCCTCGAATCGAACCGGACGATCTCGGAAGCGGAACGTGCCGTCGCGGATGCCAGAGCGGAGCTCGCGGAACTGACGGCGATGCAGGAAGCGGTGCAGACGGGCGGCGATACGGCGGCGGTGCTGGAATCGGCCATCGAACGGCTGGAAGAGGAGATCGCGACTCTGGATGAGATGATCGCGGACGTTTCTGCGAAGATCTCCGAGCTTGACGGAAAGATCGCGTCGGCGGGTGCCGTGATCGAAGAGGACCTGTTCACGGATCTGTCACTCGGCGACCGGCTGGCACTGGCCGAGATCGACTATGCGGAAGCGGAGCAGACCTACCGTTCCTGCCTCATCGCGAAGGAAGAGGCGGAAGAAACGCTTGAAGGCCTTCGTTCGGCGCAGGAAAGCGTGAGTGAGGCGGCAAATTTGACGGCGTCCATCAGTCAGCAGGAAGACAGCATCGCATCGCTGGAACTGCAGGTGCGCCGGTATATTGAAGACAACTGGACGATGCAGCATACGGAGGCGGAAGACCTTTATACGGCCGACGTTCTCCTGCTGATCGAGGGTGAGCTTGAACTGCTCGGGGAAGATATGCTCGACGCGTCGTCCGAGGCCGTGAACTATAAGCGTCAGCTTGAAGATTATTGGCTGCAGTTCAACGATATGACCAGACAGCTGTCGGCGCTGAAAACCAAACTCAGCATCATCGGGATGCCCGAGATGAGCGATCTGAGCGATTACGCCATCACGCACTACATTGATTCGGCACAGCAGGCGTTCGACGAAGCGTCGGCGGCTCTGACCGAAGCGACCGAAACCTATAACGAAGCGAAAACAAGAGTCGAAAGCCTCCGCAAACAGGAACAGTCGTCGGGACTGATCAGCGATTACGAAGCGGAGCGCGACTATTATAAAACCGAGCTTGACAACCTCAACGCGCAGCGCAAGGAAATGAATAAGACGCTCACGGCAAAGCAGAAGGAACTCACCGAAGCGGGCGCGGCTCCGACGGCGTCTCAGCTGGCTGAGCAGATCAAGCAGAAGAGAGAAAGCCTCACGTCGCTCGAATCGCAGCTTGCCATCACGCGGGCCAGCCAGGAGCGCACGAATACCGGCACCGGCATGGACCGGAATCAGCAGAAGCAGGAGCTTCTCAAATTAGAAGAGGAAATCAAAACCTACGCGAACGCCCCGGAGACCACGTCGGTGACGGCGCCGGTGTCAGGGCGGATCGTATCCGTCTATTATAACCCGGGCGATACCGTGTCGAGCGGCAGTACGGTCGCATCGATCGAGATCGCCGATAAGGGTTACGTCTGTGAGATCTCTCTCCCGACGGAAGAGGCGCGCAAGGTTCAGGTCGGCGCTCCGTGCTCCGTCACGAACTCGTGGTGGTACTCGAACGTCGAGGCCTCCGTCTCGCAGATCCGCAGCGATCCGCAGAGTCAGGGCAAGAACCGCATCATCGTGATCGACGTGAAGGGCGACGTATCCGAGGGACAGGAACTGAAATTCTCCGTCGGCGACAAGAGCCAGTCCTACGAATGCGTCTTGCCGAATTCCGCCATCCGTCAGGACAGCGACGGCACGTACGTGCTCACCGTCCAGTCGAAGAAGACGCCGCTCGGCGTTCGCTATACGGCCAGACGGACGGAAGTTTCCATCGTCGCCTCCGATGATACGCAGTCGGCTGTATCCGGCCTCTACGGCAGCGAATTCGTCATTACGAACGCCACGACGCCGATCTCGGATAAGCAGCAGGTGAGACTGGCGGAGAATTAAGCGATATGAACGAAAAGAAAGAACAGCCGATCAAGATGAAAACGCTGAAGGTGTCCGGCATCCTCGCGCTCGTGCTGGTCGGCGCACTGCTCTTCGTCGGCGTCATGGAAGGCGCTGTCCGCCTCATGGAGAACAAACTCGATTTTCTTGACGCGGGGGAGCGCTGGTCGGCGGACGGATCCCGTTTCGCGGTCTGCGCGCTCTATCAGGAGAGGGAAGCGGCCGTCCCGGTCGATCAGGCGCTCACGTGGGCGCATCAGATCGACACGGCGCTGCTTGAAGCCTCCGTTACGCCGAAGGAAGGCGGCCGTTCGTGGGCGTACTGCTACGGCACGACGACGGAGATGACCGTGTCGGGCACGATGAACAGCGCAACGGCGGCGGTGGTTGCGGCAGGCGGCGATTTCTTCGTCTTCCATCCGCTCACCTTCTCGAGCGGCGCGCCGTTTCTGAACGATTCGTCGAATCCGTGCGGCGTCGTCCTTGACCGCGAGCTTGCTTGGAAACTGTTCGGCGCGGTGAACGTCGTCGGCTTCACCGTCACGATCAATAACGTGGATTTTACCGTCACCGGCATCTCGGAAAAATCGTCGAATGACAGCGTCTATCAAACGACCTACGGCGAAACCCCGCGGATGTACATGAGCGCCGCCGGGTACGCCAAAGTGGTTGGTCACGAGAATTTCGTCACCTTCTTTGAGGCGGCATTGCCGAACGCCGTCCGCGGCTTTGCTTGGAATATTTTCGACGGCGCAGTACCGTCCGGGAGCGCTTCCGGCCAGTCCGCCGAAGTGACGGAGCGCTTTGCCCTCAAAAAACGCTTCGAGCATATGAAAACGCTCGATTATTCCTGGGTGCGGCAGAATTCCATCGAGCTGCCGTACTGGGAGAACGAAGCGAGCGTTTACGACTACCGCGCGGCCACGCTCATCCCGTGGGAGATCGTCTTTGCCGCCGTGGGAGCCGCCGCTCTGCTTGCTTCTCTCATCTGCCTCCGCGCATCCGGCTGGACGCTGACGGGCTCGGCGAAAAAACTGGTCACGAAAGCATCCAAAGCGCGCCGTGACAAAAAGAAGCAGGCATAATTCACTATCCGTCAAACGTAAACATTATCATAAAAGCAGAAGGAGACCATCATGAACCTCAAACGCATCCTGTCGATCACACTCGCCTCTCTGACGGTGCTGTCTGCCGCAATCGGCACGACCGCCTGCCGGAAAAAGGAAAACGAACCTCCGAAGGAACGGCGCACCAACGTCTACGCCGGTACCGAACTCGGCGATATGCCGAAAGGGGTCGAATATATCCGCCAGTTCAAGGCGGTCGGCGACAAGATCTACATGACTTACGAAAAGACCGAAACGGTCACCTATAACGAGAACGGCGAAGAGATCGCGCGTACGCCCGGCTATCTCGATTCCACCTGGGATGAAGAGACCGGCTTCATGCGCGGTTCGGAACTGCCGGAAGGTTGCTACTACGAATACGAGTACGGCAACTTCATCGCGCTCATGCCGATCGACGGCGGAGAGGTGACGGAATATCCCATCCGGCTGACGGAGGACGGCGCGTACTACAATGCGTTTGATATCACGTCGGACGGCACGCTCGTTTGCGTCGTACAGAACGGTTTCTATGATGAAATGACCGATATGTACACGGAGACCAACGACCTTTACTTCTACGATATCGAAAAGGGTGAAGTGAAGGCGAAGGTTTCGGTAGACGATATGAAGGCGAAGGCCGACATCGGCGAAGATTATTTTTACGTGAACGGCATCGCGGCTACGGAAGACGGTAAGATTTACGTCTCCTCCGAGAGCGTGATCTTTGTGCTCGACGCGAACGGCACATATCAGACGAACGTCAGGATCCCGAACGGCTGGATCAGCAGCATCACCCCGTTCGACGGCCGGGTGCTCGTTTCTGCCTACGTGGATAACGGCAACAAGACCTATTGTCTCGAAAACGGCACGCTGAACAGCGATGTGCCGGACAGCCTCACCAAGGCGCTGCAGACCTATTATAACAGCATCGGCGCCGTCGGCAGCAAGCTCTACTTCTCGGACGGCCGTCAGGTCGTTGCCTACGATATGGAGTCCGAAGCGACTGAGGTCGTTATCGACTTCATCAACTCCGATATCGACTACACGACGCTCGACAGCATTACGCCGCTCCAGGACGGACGGTTCATCGCGTTCTTCCGTGACTGGGATACCGAGACGTATGAAAGCATATATGACGTTCAGCTTCTCGAAAAGGTGCCGGATGAAATGCTCGGCGAAGAGATCATCGTCCGCCTCGGCTGCACGTATTCGGACTACTATCTGGCAAGATCCATCATCAATTTCAATAAGCAGAATACGGGCGTGCGCGTAGCCGTCGTCTCGTACGAGCAGTATAATAATGAAGAAAACGAATGGAACGGCGCCGTCACGCAGTTCAATAACGACATCGTGACCGGCAGTGCGCCTGACCTCATTCTGCTCGACGTCGGCATGCCGGTCGAAAGCTACTTCCGCAAGGGGATCTTTGCCGACCTCGCGCCGTACATCGACGACGAAGAAAATGGCCTCAACCGTGCCGATTACTTCGAGAATATCCTGAAAGCGACCGAGGTGGACGGCAAGCAGTACTCGATCATCGCCACCTATTCGCTGAATACGCTCGTGGCGAAGAGCAAATTCGTCGGCGAAGAACCCGGCTGGACGTTCGACGAAATGATGCAGACGCTCCGCACGATGCCCGATGGCATGAAGGCGTTCTACAGCTACGGCCGGGACGAGATCATCAATCAAATGTTCTACTGCGGCATGAATTCTCTCGTAGACTGGAAATCGGGCGACACGAAGTTCGAGTCTCCCGCGTTCATTGACTTCATCAAGTACCTCTCCACCTGCGATGAAAAGGGGATCTGGGAAAGATATTACGGCGAAAATTACGATTACGAAAACTACGATCCCGATCGTGAACGCGAGAGAGAAGAAGATTCGGCGCTCCAGTACATCCGTGACAAGAGCCTCTTCTCCTTTGGTTATATCGACAGCTTCACGGATCTGATGTATGCCCGCCGCAGTTTCGGTTCCGCGGATATCACGCCGATCGGCTATCCGACGGAGAACGGCAACGGCGCCGTCATCGTTCCGTCTCAGGAATTTGCCATCACGGCGAAGTCGAAGGTCAAGGATCAGGCGTGGACCGTGCTGAAAACGCTCCTCACCGGAGACAGCGTCGAAACCTGGAACCTCAGCATCAATAAGGCCAAGATGGAAGAAGCCTGCAAGAATGCGTCCGAAAACTGGTGGTACAACGAAGAAGGCGATTCGCCGATCCTGTACGCTGCCGCTACCGAAGAGGCCGTCCTGTCGAGCTCCGTTGCTATGGTGGACGTGGCCGAAGTCGAAATGGAAACGGTCGAGCCGGTCGCTGAAGTGGAAGTCAAGCCGGAAGTGACCGAGGAGATTGACGCGGCTGCGGCTATCGCCATCGAGGAACCGATCATCCCGTATGAACCGTATGATCCGTACGAATGGTACCGTGAATCCGGCTATTCGGAAGAATACATCGAATATATGAGGGGCAACAACGTCCCGTTCGATCAGAGCACC
>JAZUKT010000158.1:0-5464 GCA_045643445.1 Eubacteriales bacterium | reverse complement strand
CTGATAACGTTGAAATCGTTGGTCTGACCGAAGAAAAGAAGGCCACCGTTATCACCGGTATCGAAATGTTCCGTAAGCTCCTTGACTCCGCAGAAGCCGGCGACAACGTTGGTCTGCTTCTCCGCGGTATCGACAAGAAGGCTATCGAAAGAGGCCAGGTTATCTGCAAGCCGGGCTCCATTCAGCCTCACACCCAGTTCGTTGGCCAGGTTTACGTTCTGACTGAAAAAGAAGGCGGCCGTCAGAAGCCCTTCTTCTCCGGTTACAGACCGCAGTTCTACTTCAGAACGACCGACGTTACCGGCACCATCACCCTTCCTGAAGGCACCGAAATGTGCCGTCCGGGCGACAACGTAGATATGGGCGTTGCTCTTATCACCCCGATCGCTATCGAAAAGGGTCTTCGTTTCGCTATTCGTGAAGGCGGCAGAACCGTTGGTTCCGGCGTTGTTATCGAAATCAAGGACTAATTGATGCGTAACTAAAGAATAGGGCGAGGTCCTCGGATCCCGCCCTTTCTTTGCCTTTATTATAATGAAAGGAAGGCCGAACCATGAACCGTTCCCGTAATCACCTGCGGCAGATCGCCGTGACCGCTATCATGGCGGCGCTCGCCTTTCTGCTCATGCTGCTGGAGTTTTCCGTTCCGCTCGTTCCGGGCTTTCTGAAATTTGATTTCTCCGATCTGCCCGCGTTTCTGACGTCCTTCGCCATTTCTCCCTGGGCAGGCGTGACCGTGGAACTTCTCAAAAACGTCCTGCATCTGCCGTTTTCCGCAACCAGCGGCGTGGGCGAACTTGCCAATTTCCTGATCGGAGCCGCTATGGTGCTGCCCGCCGGCTGGATCTATCTCCGCCATCGGACGCGGAAAGGTGCGTCGGTAGGAGCCGTCGTCGGTACGCTCGCGGCAGGACTGCTCTCGATCCCGGTGAATTACTTCATTACATACCCGTTTTACACGAACTTCATGCCGATGGACGCCATCCTCGGCGCGTATCAGGTGATCATCCCGTCGGCCGACACGCTGCTCAAAGCGTTGCTGTTTGTCAATCTGCCGTTCACGGTCGTAAAGGGGATCGTCAATCTGCTGATCACGTTCCTGATCTATAAGCCGCTCTCGCCGCTGCTCAAAGGCAGACAGAAAAAGGCGTGACGCGCGATTTTTATCGAAATTTCCCGTCGCCTCTTGCAAAACGCGGCGGTTTGTGCTATACTGAACCCGTAAATTGAATAACTTATCACGAGTGGCTGAGAGACTGGCTCTATGACGCCCGGCAACCTGTCGAAAGATAAGGTGCCAATTCCTGACAGATGAGTAAACGCGCCTTCATTCTGTTTGGAGTGAAGGCGATTTTTTCTGCTCAGCCGACGAAAGGAAGCATATGAGAAAATTTTTTACCTCCGAATCGGTGACCGAAGGGCATCCCGATAAGATCTGCGACCAGATTTCCGACCGCATCCTCGACGAACTGCTCCGACAGGATCCCATGTCCCGCGTTGCGTGCGAAACCTGCTGCACGACCGGCATGGTCATGGTCATGGGCGAAATCACGACGGAAGCGTACGTCGATATCCAGGCCGTCGTCCGCAAAACGGTGCTCGACATCGGGTACAACCGCGCCAAATTCGGCTTTGACGGGGAGACCTGCGCCGTGATCAACTCGATCCACGAGCAGTCGCCTGACATCGCGCTCGGCGTGAATCGTTCGGCGGAAGCAAAATCCGGCGAAGAGACCGACGGCTTTGATACGGGCGCGGGCGACCAGGGACTGATGTTCGGCTATGCGTGCAGCGAAACGCCGGAACTGATGCCGCTGCCGATCTCGTTGGCGCATAAACTGGCGAAAAAACTGACCGAAGTCCGCAAGAACGGCACGGTGGATTATCTCCGCCCGGACGGCAAGACGCAGGTGACGGTCGAATACGAAGACAACAAGCCGATCCGCGTGGATACGGTGGTGCTCTCGACGCAGCACGATCCCGAAGCGGCGGCTGAAACGATCCGCGCGGATATGATTGAGAAGGTCATCCGCCCGGTGATCGGCGACTGGATGGACGAGCAGACAAAGATCCTCGTGAATCCGACCGGCCGGTTCGTGATCGGCGGCCCGATGGGCGACAGCGGTCTGACCGGGCGCAAGATCATCGTGGACACCTACGGCGGATATTCCCGTCACGGCGGCGGCGCATTCTCCGGCAAGGATCCGACGAAGGTGGACCGCTCCGCCTCCTACATGGCGCGGTATCTCGCCAAGAATATCGTGGCGTCCGGCCTCGCCGAGCGTGCGGAGATTCAGCTTGCCTATGCGATCGGCGTGGCGCGTCCCGTTTCGCTGCTCGTCGATACGTTCGGCACCGGCAAGGTGAGCGACGAAGCGCTGGCCGATTGGCTGAAAGCGCACATTGACACGCGCCCGGCCGCCATCATCGACCGATTCAAGCTCCGCCGCCCGATCTACGGCGATCTGGCCGCCTACGGACACATGGGACGCGAAGACCTCGCCGCTCCGTGGGAACAGACGGATTTCGCCGACCGCATCAAGGCGGATTTCAACGCGTAAATAAGCAAGAACCCGGGAGGGAAGAACGTGTCACAGATCAAAGCACCGATTGTCACCGTATCCATGCCGCGTCTCGCCGAAGGATTTGCGGACGGCGTCATCACCGTCACGGTGGATCCGGCCGACCTGACCGCGGAAACCATATTCGTTTATTGGGCGGATGCGGATCGCCAGCGCCTCGCCGGATACAATTTTCTGACGCGTAAACGCTCGGACGGATTTTCGGCGGTTTTTGAGAAAAAAGAGAAGATTTCGACGTCGTATGTGCCGACCGGGAAGCCGACTGTGCTGACGGTTCCGCATAACCGCGTCGTTCCCGAAGGGGCGGCCGGGCTGCTGATCGAGGCAGGTGCGGCGGATCCCCTGTTTCTTCCGCTTCCGACGGCGCCGGGCAAAGTGGAGCTCGGCCGGAAACTGATGGAATTTCAGGTGGCGAGCGATCTGCATCTCGAAAGAGGGCGCGAAGATCCTTCCTTCCTGCACACGGCTGCGCTGTTCGAGGATATTGCCGAAACTTCGCCGGACAGTGCCGGTCTCATGATCGCCGGTGACATAACGCAGCACAGCCGTCCGTATGAGTATGATCTGATGAATCAGCTCGTTGCGGAGGCGCACGGCATCCCGGCTATCACCGCCGTCGTCGGCAATCACGACCTCACCGGATTCCGGCTCGAGGAAACGGAGATTCCGGCGTACCATTCGTATTTCGGCGACGATCCGCAGTATTTCGACCGCTGGATCGGCGGGTATCATTTCATTTTTCTGGCACTCAGGCCGCGCAATACCGTCATTCCGATGGAGGAAGAGGAGGTCGCGTGGCTCCGCGAAAAACTGGCCGAGGACGCCGATCCGTCGAAGCCGATCTTCCTTTTCTGCCACGAAGGATTCAAGGACACGGTGGCAGGCTGCGGCGAAGACGAGGGCTGGTGGGGCATCTCCGATGACGGCGAAGCAAGAAGTCTGCTGACCGCGTATCCGCAGGCGATTCTCTTCACCGGGCATACGCATTGGGAGTGCGCGTCGCTCAACCAGATCTACTACGCCGACGAGCGGATGTGCAACGGGGTCAATGCCGCCTCGGTCTCGTATCTCTGGACGGGGCTTGACCGTGCGAAAGGCGAATGGCTCGACGGTTCCGAAGCGATCTACGTGGAAGTTTACGAAAATGGCAACGTGCTGATCCGATGCCGCGATATTCTTCGCCGGACATGGGTCGCTGAGTACGTCATTTTCATGCCGGCGAACAAAAATTAACCTTGTTTGGAGAAAAAATATGTCACAGATCAAAATGCCGACCGTTACCGTATCCATGCCGCGTCTCGCCGAAGGATTCGCGGACGGATTTATCACCGTGCTGCCGGATCAGACTGACTGCACGGCGGAGCTCGTTACCGTATATTGGGCGGACAAGGCCGGTCAGCGGCTCGCCGAATACGATTATCTTGTTCATGCGCGCACCGACGGCTTTTCTTTTGAGATAGATGACAAGGATATCATTATTTCGACTTCCTATGCGCCGACCGGAAAGCCGACTGTACTGCCGATTCCGCGCGGCCGTGTGGTACCGAAAGGCGCCGTCGGACTGCTCGTTGAAGTGGGCGCGGCAGAGGCGGCGTATGTTCCGTTTCCGGCGGAGCCCGTGTATCTCGATCTCGGCAAAAAGGCGTTCGAGTTCCAGGTCATGAGCGACCTGCATCTGAATTCCGACCGCACGACGATTGCCTGCACGCACACTGTCGCCTCACTGGAGGATATCATCGCCGAGGCGCACGACAGCGTCGGACTCATGATGTGCGGCGACATGACGAACCACGGCTGGGACGAGGATTTTGATATTCTCAATGCGCTTGTGGCCGAAGCCGAAGGACTGCCGCCGGTCACGTACCTTATCGGCAATCACGATTTCGGGCATGCGCTTCCCGATCCCGACAACCCGCCGTATAAGAAATTCTTCGGCGAAGGGCCGCTTTACTTCGATCGCTGGATCAGCGGCTGTCATCATATTTTCCTTGCCTTTGACGGAGTGGGATGGCGCCGTCCGATCCCTGACGAGGAAGTGGCGTGGCTCCGCGAAAAACTGGCGGAAGATGCCGATCCGACGAAGCCGATCTTCGTGTACTGCCACGAACCCATTCACAATACGGTCGCCGGGAGTACGGACGCGGGACACTGGTGGGGCATCGAAAACGGCGAGGAGGTCGGTAAAATACTGGCCGCCTATCCGCAGGCGATCTTCTTTACCGGGCATACGCATTGGGAATTCGCGTCGCTCGACGAGATTTATTATGCGGACGAGCGCATGTGCAACGGCGTCAATATCCCCTGTGTCAAGGAATTGGGCACACCCCTGAATCGACCGACCGCCGACCGCCTTGCCGGCTCCGAAGCCGTCTTCGTTGAAGTCTACGAAAACGGAAACGTCCTCATCCGCGGCCGACATACACTCAATCATCAGTGGGTCGGCGATTACCTCATCGGAGAACGGGAGAGGAACGCGGGGAGCGGGGAGTACGCGGCCTTTTGAAAAAGGCCTGGCGAAAACTTCTGAATGGAATAGGATAAACTAAGTAAATGCAAAGCGTTAGACCTGAACCGTTCGTTCAGTGCTCTAACGCTTTTGTGCTTTTGTCAACAGAATGCCTGACGTGACCACATCGTCCAACCGAATACCTGACGCTCTCGGCTTTGCCGTTATGAAAACTTTGCTCTGCACTCGTATTACTAACTAACGCTTTCGCCCAAGACCCCCGACCTATCCACTTGTCCTCATTTCCGCCGGGAGGCGGCAGGAGAGAAAATCCAAAAGGGGAACCATGTCGCTTGCGACGGTTCCTCTTTTGGCGCGGGTGATTCACAAGAGGTGTCGCGCGAACACCTCTTGTGCGCCGCCCGAGAAGGGCAAA
>JAZUKT010000157.1:0-20582 GCA_045643445.1 Eubacteriales bacterium | reverse complement strand
TCATCGCCTTGACAATCATCGCAGGCTTCTCAACCGCGTTTGTGAGCGATTCTTTCTCCCGCACAAGGGCGTTATGCGCTTCGATCGCCGAGAGATAATGAATCTTTTCCCTTACGCCGTCGATTTCAGCGGTACGCGCCGTGATCTCGCCGGTCAGTTCTGCCATGGCGCGGTTATTTTCCTCGAGAGAATCCCGGACGGCTTCTGCTTCTTCCAGTTCGCCTTCAATCTCGATCATCTGCCGTCTTGCACGTGCCGCTTTACCGTCGTTCCCGCGGTACGGGATATAAGAACTGCGCTTCGATCGAAGGAGCTTGATGGCGCTGTCGAAGTTGTTGATATCGTTCGTATCCTCGATCAGATTCGTGAGCTTGGCGTGGATCTGATTCGAGTACAGCCCTTCCGTCATCCGGTTCTGGCTGAGGCAGATCGTCCGCTCAAAGGAGTCGGCATCAAGTCCGAACAGCTCGTCTCCGAGATCCGCCGAATAAGCTTCAGTATCCCGGAGCCCCGTTTCGGTACATTCGTAAATCTTTACGGCATCATCGCGCGGCGCGGCGCCGAATTTGCGTTCAACGCGATAGGTCTTTTCGCCGTCCGTCCATTCGAGCCAGCCGCCGTATGCGCCGCCCTGCCACGGGAGATATTTTCTCCGCGGATCTTTATCAAGCGAGGTCTTATTGGCGCGCGGAAAACCGTAGAACATGGCGCGGATAAAGGCGACAAACGTGGATTTGCCGAATCCGTTTGCCTCCTTGAAGGTATTGAGCCCGTTATCGAACCGGCAGCGGAAATCGGTGAGCGTTCCGAAGCCGGTCACTTCGCACTGAACCAGTCTGATCATAACGCTATCTCCTCTCCGGCAAGCGCCTGCAATCCGGCTGTGATGATCGCTTTCCGTTCTTCTTCCGTCAACGTCTGATCGTTCAGCACGGAGCGGATGAACACGCCCTTGAGCGAAATATCGCCCGCAAAATCAGTCGGATCCGCCGCCAGAACGGTCTCATCCTTGATCTTGATGAAATAGAAATCCCCGGTGAAGCAGTTTTCGAGGAATCCGACGTCAAGCTGCGCGGTCAGCGTCGTTTTGCCGGTCAGAACGAGTTTGACGAGTGATTCCTGCGGGCAGGTCGACAGGGCTTCAGCCGCCGCCGCACGGATCTGCGTAAATTTTTCGAGTCCCGTTACGTCCACGCGGATTTCTTCGAGTGTCCGCTGCGCAAACGGCGTGAACGTCGAACGGATGCCGCCGTCCGTCGTTTCAAGCAGGACGTAGCCTTTTTCGCCGCATTCGTCGAATCCGCGGCCTTCGAGACAGCCGGAATAGCAGTACGAGCCGCGGCCGTCGATGAATTCCTTCTGATAACTGTGCAAGTGCCCGAGCGCAAGGTAGTCGATCCCCTTCTGACGCAGTTTCGGCAGGCAGACCGTCTCGCGTCCTGGTAAGGTACCCGTCATCCCGTGCATCACGACGATATTGGTGCGGCCGGGGTCGAGCGCAAGTGAATCATACATCTTCGCGGCGTTATCGTCCGTCCATTCGATTCCCGTAATATCGGCGTCCGGGTACGAATAGGTCGTCCAGGTGTCGCCGAACAGTTTGAGGTTATCGGGCAGTGTCCGCGCTGACAGCGAGAGCGGATTCTTATCGTGATTGCCGCGCAGATAAAGGAAGTCGATCGTCGGGCACTGGCGCACCGTATCCAGCACAAAATCGACCGTCATGGCAGTCACGGCGGCAGTATCAAACAAATCTCCCGCGATCAGAATGACGGATACGTCATTTTCCTTTGCGGCGCGGACCATCCGCTCGAACGTCCGCTCGATCTCGCGCTTTCTCTGTGCCGCTTTTTTGTTCGGCAGATTCGTCTCCATGCTGGAATCCAGATGAAGATCGGAACAATGAATCAGTTTCACGGGCTCTCCTATTCTTCGTGTTTCGTTCGTCTGTCGTTTTTCGTTCGGTGCCTGTCCTTGCCGTGAGATATTTCTGTCTCGTCGCCTCGCCGCCTCGCAGATGCCGCTCCGCCTTATTCTTTTCGAGAACAAGCCGAACGCCCTGCCACAGCGCCGGATGAGATGACGACAGATTTCTCGTCACGTCCTTGTGTACGGTCGATTTGCTGACGCCGAAATGAGCGGCCGCCTCCCGTACCGTACAGTTATTTTCGATGATGTAATCGGCCAGTTCGGCGCTTCTGTCGGTATAGCGCTCTTTCATATACACCTCCGGAACGGTTCTTTCCTTCCAGTATATGAGCGCAGCGACCGATTATGAAGCACGGTTTTTCAAAAAACGGACGTTCCCCTTGGAGCGCCCGTTTATCGGTCAATCAGTTTTCAAAAACGTAGAGAGTCGTCGTATCGTACTTTTCACCCGGTCTCAAGACGGTATTCGTGAAATTCGGGTGATTGATGGAGTCGGGCATGGCCTGCGTTTCAAGGCAGACGGCGCAGTGCTTGTACTGCTTCACACCGCCCTTGAACGCCGGATCGTCCGGGTTGACCATATTGCCGGTGTAAATCTGTACGCACGGCTGGTCGGTGTAGAGGCTGACCTTGCGGCCGGACTTCGGATCGGTGATCTTTCCGCGCAGGGCGATCTTTCCGTCAAAACCGGCGAAGCAGAAGTTGTGGTCATAGCCGCCGAACGTCTTGAGCATATGCTCGTCCGCGCCGAAATCAGCGCCGATCGCTTTGGCCGTGCGGAAATCGTAGGGTGTGCCGGTGACGTCAAGAAGCGTGCCGTCCGGGATCAGCTCGTCGTCGATTTTGTTGATCTCATCGGCGTCGAGCCAGAGGATCTGATCGTCGATCACGCCGGAGCCTACGCCGCCGAGGTTATAATATGCATGGTTCGTCATGCTGATGATGGTGGCCTTGTCCGTCGTCGCTTCGTAGTGGATCGAAAGACCGGCGTCCTTCGTCAGTGTATAGGTGACCTTCACGTCGAGCGTGCCGGGATAATTTTCTTCGCCGTCCGGGCTCGTCATCGTGAGAACAAGCGCCGGTTCTTCCGCCGTGCCGCTCTCTTCGACTTTCCAGATCTTCGTGTTGAAGCCGCGCTTGCCGCCGTGAAGAGAATTATTGCCGTCGTTGCAGTAAAGCTGATATTCTTTTCCGTCGAGGGTGAATTTTCCCTTGGCGATACGGTTGCCGGTACGACCGATGAGCGCGCCCTGATAACCGCCGGAGGTGAGGTATCCGTCGATCGTGTCAAAGCCGCACACGACGTCAGCCGCAACGCCGTTCTTATCCTTCACCCAGATATTCTTGATGATGCCGCCATAGTTGAGAATGCAGGCGGACGTGATAGACGCGTGCGTGAGCGTATAGGCGTACACTTCACAGCCGCAGGGGAGTTTTCCGAATAATTCTTTCGTAATCATGTTATCTCCTATTTGTCAGTCATCGTAACCGTTCGGATTCTTCTTCTGCCAGTTCCAGGAGTCGGCGCACATTTCGAGGATGCCGTTCTCCGCCTTCCAGCCTAGTTCCTTTTCGGCGAGCTCCGCGCTCGAGTAGCAGGTCGCAATATCACCGGGACGGCGCGGCTTGATGGAGTACGGGATCTTGATGCCGGTCGCGGCTTCAAAATTCTTGACGATGTCGAGAACGCTGTATCCGTTGCCCGTACCGAGGTTATAGGTCTTGAGGCCGCATTTCTCGGCGAGCTTGCGGATCGCGCAGACGTGACCCTTGGCGAGATCGACGACGTGGATGTAGTCGCGCACACCCGTACCGTCATGCGTATCGTAATCGTTGCCGAACACGCCGAGTTCCGGACGCTTGCCGACTGCCACCTGCGTGACGTACGGCATGAGGTTGTTCGGGATACCGGTCGGGTTCTCGCCAATCAGGCCGGATTTGTGTGCACCGATCGGGTTGAAGTAACGCAGCAGAACGATGTTCCATTCGGGATCCGCGTGCTGCATATCAGTGAGAATCTGCTCAAGCATGGATTTCGTCCAGCCGTAGGGATTCGTGCAGGTTCCCTTCGGGCATTCCTCCGTGATCGGCACGAAAGCGGGATTGCCGTAGACGGTCGCGGAGGACGAGAAGATGATATTCTTGCATCCGTGTTTCCGCATGACGTCGGTAAGAACGAGCGTGCCCGTAATATTATTGTGGTAATATTCCCACGGTTTTGCCACGGATTCGCCGACCGCTTTCAGTCCGGCAAAGTGGATGACCGCGTCGATCTTTTCGTTCGAGAAGATATTCTCCATCGCGTCACGGTCGAGAATATCGGCGAGATAAAACTTGACCGGCTTGCCCGTGATCGTCTCAACGCGTTCGAGCGATTTTTTCGAGGAATTGGAGAGGTTATCGCATACAACGACGTCATAGCCTGCGTTCTGCAGTTCAACGACAGTATGGGAGCCGATATAGCCGGCGCCGCCTGTTACAAGAATCGCCATAGTTCCCTCCGTTATCAGTCTTTCTGCCAGAGGTTGTCACGATAGACGCCCTTGGCCGTCAGTTCCTTCAGCATCTTCTTGACCATGACGAGGTCGTCGTAATACGTCATGCCGAACCACTGGGAATCGGTCGTGAGCACTTCAACTTCGCAGTCGCCGCTGCCGATCATTTTGCCGATCGAGTTCGGGAGCAGGCATTCCTTCTTGAGAGGATCAAGCGTCGCGTCGTCGAGGAATTCGAAGAAATCCTTTTCAAGACCGTCGAACACGGTAGGCGTGAAGCACCAGAGGTTCATCGAGACGATCGTGTCGTTCGGGAGGAAGTTGACCTTGCCGTTCTCATCGGTGAATTCAGCGCCACCGCTTACCTTGGCAAGATTGAGACGTTCTTCGATACCGCAGAGCATTCCCTTTTCATCAACGTGGCACTGACCGCGGTTGACCGTACCGTAATCGGAGAGCGTATTTTCAAGTTTATAGCCGATCATGCTGTAATGCGGCTTTTTGAGATCCGCTTTTTTGAGGAATTCCGCCGCCTTGAAGTAAGCGTCACGGCCGTAATAGTCGTCCGCATTGATAACGGCGAATCCGTCGTACAGAACGCCCTTGGCGCAGAGGAGCGCGTGCGTCGTACCGAGCGGCTTCGTTCTGCCTTCCGGGTATTTTTCGTCCGGGATCAACGTTCTGAAGTCCTGGAAGACGTATTCGACGGTGACCTTCTTGCCGTCCACGGAGGATTCGGCTACGCGGTTGCCGACCGTGCTCTTGAACGTATCGTAGTCCTTCGATTTGATGACGAAAACGATGCGGTCGAACCCCGCCTTGATCGCGTCATAAATCGAATAGTCGATCAGATATTCGTGATACTCATCGTTCACCCATGCGGTTGCCTTGTCCATGCCGCCCTTTGAATCCTTCGGCGCGCCTTTCGAAAAACGGGAGCCCATACCGGCGGCAAGAATAAACAATGTCATAATGAAATCCTCCTCATGCGTTACACCGCATCTATTGTAGATTAAAAATTCAACCACCGTATATTGTATATCAACTCGGCTGTAATTGCAAGGGTTTAACGGAAAAATCTCGCAAAATAATAAAAAAGCTGTGTCACAATCATCGAGACCGTGGCACAGCCGTTTTATCAGATTATGACTGACAGGTGCATTTTTTATCCGCATCATGCGGAACAAGACGCTGCGGCGGACAATTCGCCCCGGAACAGAACTCGGCGACCGGGAACGCCATCTGACGGAAGAGGCTGCAGGGATCCTCGACCGGCGGCATGACGCACTCCTTCTCCGGCACGCAGAACTCTACGGCGTTGATCAGATACTGCGCCGGACGCTCGAGCCGCACGACCGAAAAGAAGCCGAGCGAAACGAGCAGAATATTCGCATCCTGATCGTCGGTGAGCTCTCCCTGCATCGATCCGCAGACACAGTCGGGAATTTCGTCAACGGAACAGCAGCAGGAGCATTTGCACGGTTTGTGCGGTTCCGCGACGCGCGTATCGAGGATGATCGGATCGACGACCTCGAGCACGGCAACCGGGAGACTCGGGCTGATCGGCTGACTGCCGCGGCAGAATCCGCCCGGGTTCAGTTCGCTCTTGAAGACGCTGACGCTCCCCTCGCTGCCGAAGAGGATCACCTTTTTCTCGACTACGGCGATCCCGTCAAATTCACGCAGATTCCCCGGTCCGATGCAGGCCTCTGCCGTGATCTTTACGTAGATCTTGATGAACAGCTGATAGAATCCGCGGTTGAACGGGACGTTGTCTATGTCGATCCGAGACCACATCACCTTCGCGGATTTCGCGCGCACGACGGACGTACGGTCAATGATCTCCTGCCCTTCGCAAGTGAGATACACGCGGACGTCCTCGAAGCAATCTTTATCCCGACAGGAATCCAGCACCCGGTTGGTGTCGATGCACACCATGTCACGGGGACAGCCGCCCGCGGAATTTCTGATTTCAGACATTTTCGATTCCATGCCTTTCGTATGAATTGGCTGAAGGGATATCCCTTCTCTACCATTCTATGCCGCCGCGCGCATCCTGCCAGTCCGGAAAAAAGAAAAAGCAGACCCCGTTTTGGGATCTGCTCTCGTGCGGCCGAAAAATCAGCCGATGAATTTCAGTGCGGTCTTGGAAGCCGTGGTCGGGTCGATAGACGAAGTGATCACGCAGTTTACCTTGTGATCCGCGATCAGCGCTTCCAGTTCGTTCAGGAAAAGGTCAAAGCTCTCGGCGTCGTTCTTGCAGATCTTGAGAGCGGAATCCACGAAAATGTCGGTAACGTCATGATTGCTCGCCAGAATCCCCGCGATGAAGCCGAACAGCGACTGACCGTCATCAATATGATATTCCACGGTGTCGACCAGTCTGCACTGGTACGGAATGTCATACTTGAGTTTGTCGCCCTTTTCGATGCAGACGACTGCTCCGTCAGATGCTTCAAGCGCCTTGTTCACGAGTTCGATCAGGGCCTTGGTTTTGCCGGTACCTTTTTTTCCTAAGATTACTTTGATCATGATTTCCTCCATTTTTCAGGTTATATTTCGTTAAGCTTTCATTCTTGCTTCAAGTGCGGCTTTCATGTCTTCGTAGCCGGGCTTGCCGAGAAGCGCGTACATATTCTTCTTATACGCTTCGACGCCGGGCTGGTCAAACGGGTTGACGCCGAGCATATAGCCGGATACTGCGCAGGCGATCTCGAAGAAGTACACGAGCCAGCCGAAGTTGTATTCGTCGCGGTTGTCCACTTCAATAACGACGTTCGGAACGCCGCCGTCGTTATGCGCAAACAGCGTGCCGGTCATGGCCATACGGTTTACGTCATGCAGTTCCTTGCCGGAAAAGAAGTTCAAACCGTCGATGTTGTTCTTATCATCCGGGATGACGACCGTGTCAACGGACTTCTTGAAGTCGAGAACGGTCTCGAACATGGTGCGCTGACCTTCCTGGATATACTGGCCGAGGGAATGCAGGTCGGTTGAGAAGATAACGGAAGACGGATAGAGCGCCTTGTTATCCTTGCCTTCGCTTTCGCCGTAGAGCTGCTTCCACCATTCGTTGAACATCTGAGCGGCAGGCTCATAGGAAACGAGGATCTCAACGCACTTGCCCTTATTGTAAAGGATATTGCGGATGGAGGCATAGCGGAGCGCGTCGTTATCGGCGACGGAAGAGGCGGAATAAGCGGTACGCGCGTCTGCGGCACCCTTCATCATGGAATCAAGGTCAATCCCCGCAACAGCGATCGGAAGAAGGCCGACAGCGGTGAGGACGGAATAACGGCCGCCGATATCATCCGGCACGACGAAGGTCTCATATCCCTTTTCGGTGGAGAATTCCTTCAGCTTGCCTCTTGCGCGGTCGGTGGTAACGAAGATTCTTTCGCACGCGCCCTTTTCGCCGTACTTCTTCTCAAGCATTTCGCGGAAGATACGGAACGTAACGGCCGGTTCGGTCGTGGTGCCGGACTTCGAGATGACGTTGACGCAGACGTCGCGGCCTTCGCAGAGCTTCAGAATGTCGGCGAGAGCGGAGGAACTGATCGTATTGCCGGCGAAGTAGATGTCGGGCGTGTCTTTCTTGAGATTATTATAAAGCGGGGATTTGCAGAATTCGATAGCGGCACGGGCACCGAGATAGGAACCGCCGATACCGATGACGACGAACACGTCGCACATCTTCTGGATCTTCGCGGCGGCCTTCTTGATCCGCGCGTATTCTTCTTTATCGTAATTCACCGGGAGATCGACCCAACCGAGGAAATCGGAGCCGGCGCCTTTGCCGGACTTGACGAGCCCGTGAGCCGCTTCGGTGATGTGAGAAATCTTATCAATTTCAGCAGGTGCAATGAAACCGTTCAGATAGGTTTCGTTCAGTTTGATAGGCATAGATGTATATCCTCCATGATGCATGATCATGATTCCGGTCTGCCCGAAATCATAGTTTTACTGCCCTTTTATCATACACCATTCTGACGCCGATTTCAAGACCTTTGTGTGAATATTTTTACGTTCCGGCCGTTTTCATCGTCACAATCCCGAGCATCCGCAGAAGAAGCCCGCCGAACGTGATCTTCGGTACGTCCTCCGCCGCCTCGATCGGTCTCTCTTCCACGACGTTTCCGTCGGAGAGATAGCGTACCGTGCCGATCCGATCCCCTTTGACGATTGGCGCCGGGCACTTCACATCGAGCAGGATCTCCTTCTGGATCGTCTTGTTCTTCCCTTTTCCGAGCAGCGCACAGTACGGTCGGTAGGCGGCGTTCACTTCCCGTTTCGTTCCGCCGATCACGGAAGTCACGCCTGCGTCGCCGCCCTCGTCACGATACAGCGAGTAATTGGCAAAACCATAGTCAAGCAGCTGTTTCGCCGTTTCATTGCGGATATCGCGCGTATCGGCTCCCATCACAACGGCGATCAGGTGCATCCCGTCACGCATCGCCGTCGCACTCATGCAGAAACCCGCTTTTGACGTGGAACCGGTTTTCAGTCCGGTCGCACCGTCGTAGAAGCGGATCAGCCGGTTCGTATTGGTCAGGCCGAACGCGCCGTCACGGATCGTATCCATCCAGATCGTGCTGTATTCGAGGATTTTCGGGTGCCGCAGCAGCGCCTGTGACATGAGGGCGATATCGTAGGCGCTCGTCAGATGCTTCGTCGTGCTGTCGTCGAGGCCCGTGACATTCTCGAAGTTCGTGTTGCACATCCCGAGTTCCGCTGCGCGCTCGTTCATCCGCTTGACGAACGCTTCTTCGCTTCCGGCTACCTTCTCGCCGAGCGTCACGGCTGCGTCGTTCGCGGTGGCGATAATGACGCATTTGAGCAGTTCTTCCGCCGCCATGGATTCGCCCGGTTCAAGATACACCTGCGATCCGCCCATCGACGCGGCGTATTCGCTGACGGTGAGCTTTTCGTCGAGCGAGATATTCCCGCCGTCCACCTCTTCCATGAACAGAAGCAGCGTCATGATCTTCGTGACGGATGCGGGCGGCAGGGCGCGGTCAGCGTTTTTCGCGTACAGCACCGTCCCGGTCTCCGCTTCCATCAGAACAGCGGAATCAGCCCGCACGTCAAACGGCATATCGTCCTTCGTCTCGGCAGAAACCGGCACGCCAAAGAGGCATACGGCAGCGAGACAAAGCGCGATCCCTTTCGTAAACCATGCTTTTTTCTCCATAAAAACTCCCCCGGTATTCAGAACAGATTCTGTTCCATATATACCGGGGGGAGCGCTTTGATATGATTGATTTGCGTTTCAGAAATTCTCGTGCGGCCAGAAGGTCGGGATTTCTTCGTCGTCCGTCAGATCCCGGATGATCTCCGACTGCGTGCGGCTGATCGGGCTGACGAGGAAGAGGCAGGATGAAGACGGGATCGTCGTGGTCACGGCCGTATAGAGTTCGCCGCGGAATCTGACAAGCGCGCCGTCCGCTTTGCACGTTCTGCCCGTATGAGGATCCCACTCTTCCGGCTCGTGCCGTCCGCGGAGCAGAATCTTTCCCTTATAATCGTCGCCGGTCGTGTTGGTGATAAAGTATATATCACATCCGGCGTACCGCTTGTGCAGGCAGTTCATCGTACAGGCACGCGCAAGTCGCTTATCGACGCCGATCTTCAGAAATTCGGGCAGATTCTGATTAACGATCCCAAGGAATTCCCTCCGCGGCATTCTGTCGATATAGACGTCCGGCGCGAGGTTCATCCGCTCGGTCGCCTGATAGAGCATATTCGCCGATACGGTATCCGTACCGTCAACGGACGTCTTGTTAGACGGGAGAAAATACGCGACGCCGCCGTTCGGATTTTCGTTTTTATAATAGGAGCGGTAGAGCTTGTGATCCGTCACGTCTTCGCCGAAAATATAGCGGATCGTCTCACGGACTTCTTCGTCCTCCGGCGTATCGCTGTGGATCGCGTGATTGACGTCACTAACGCCGCCCGCTGTTTCCCACGCTCTTTCGGGCAGCCGATCCGTTGCAAGGATCCGCCCGCCTGCATCAAAGAACTGCCGGATCATCCGCAGCGCGCCGAGACTGATCACGGACATGGACGGCAGGACGAGCAGCTTGAAACGCATCGTACGATTATCCGCCGTCAGATACAGCGTGCCGTTTTCCGCAGACGCGTGCTCCATGAGGAAGTTAGGATGGAGGAAGGCCGCGTCCATGCCGATGTAATTGAGGAAACTGTTCATCAGCTCCATATAGTCGGTGTTTTCCGGGACGTACGGATAGGCGAAGCCGTTCTCTTTCTCTTCGTACAGATACGGGATCTCGTGAAGCGTATGGATCGGATACAGAATGCCGACCTCGCTGACGTGTTCGCCGCCGCGCAGGAGCGCCTGAATTCGTGAAACGAAAGCGGCGTAATCGGTCAGGTCGTCACCGTTCGAGAAGATCGCGTTCCACGGCTTGCCGTTGTCGGCTTCCGTTTTCGTTCTGTCCTCGCCGAGGTGAGCGAAAACCATATTGATCCCGCGCACGAAGGCGTTCATGGATTCGCGGTAGACGACGTCGTGCTGAAGAGAGCCGTAATAATTGAACAGATCGGCCGTGACCGTATCTTTCCCGGCAGCGTCGGCGAATCCGGCCGCCACGCGGATCCCGTTGATGCCGTAGAGATAGGCGAACGAGAGGGCCACACCGGGCGCTGACGCGTACCGATGGATCATCTGCGCGTCGCCGAACAGCCACGAGCAGGCGGTCGTTTTGCTTTCCGCCGCGTATCCCGTGCAGAAAATGCCGCGCGCCCCGCAAAAATCGGAAACAGCCTTCAGATAGCCGTCCGTCAGCATACGGGCGCGCGCCGCCATCAGAAGCGACACATACCGTTTGCCGGAGCCGCCGAAATCGCGGTACAGAAGCGGATAGAGCGGTGCCGGATCAAAGCCGAACCAGCCGATGAACTTTTCGTTAAACGCGGGATGCCACATCCGGCGATTCTTTCCGGCGTACATGACGTTGCGGTAGAGGAAGAGCGATACGGGTGAGGGCGCGTCATGCTCACCAAGCCGCTCAAGCAGCGTGCCGAACGTATCGTTCAGATATACGGTGCAGCGGTCATAATCGAGCAGGTCGAGGTAGTTGGAATCACGGTCGGATTCGCAGACGTATTCTTCCACGTTCCAGTTTCCGGCCGGAACTTCCCAGGTGAGCACGCCGTCCGTCACAAACGGGCGCAGATCGAGAATGGTCAGGTCATCGTCATTGACGGCGGTGAGCGACATCAGGATCCCGTTCGTGTGGAGTTTCCGCTTGAAACACTGATTTTCCGTGCAGGCGTAGTCGTATTTGCAGAGGATCTTGCAGATGGCTCCGTTCCGTTCTTTCTCCGGCAGCCCGCCGAGATAAACCCGCATCAGATAGGTATCGTCGAGATATCCGAGCGACAATCCCGCCGATTCTGCTGCCTCGCGGATCGCAAGGTACAAGGCGTAATAGTCTTCGCTGAGCGCCTGCACGCCGAAATTTTTATAACTGAACGGGATCACACCGCTGAAACCGGCACGCGCGTAGCCAGACAGCAATTCGCCTATCCGCTCCGGCTTGTCCAGTCCGTTCTTCGTGTCGATCGGCAGATAGATATACGGTCCGCATCCGTTTTTCGGATCACGGAAAAGTTTTTTCAGTTTCCTCTCGTCGGTCGCGCGGATTTCGTCGATCATAGCATACTCCTCGATCATCAAGTTTCCGTTTGCCAAAACAAAAACAGCCCGGTCTGCCGGACTGTGTTCGTTTCATTCAGGACGCAAGATAGCGTTCCAGCCATGCTACGCCGATATCAAAAGCGTCGCTCAGTCCGCTCTTCATGCCTTCCTTGACGACACGTTCGCTCATCGGAAGCGAGGTGTCAGTCAGCAGCAGCTGAATATAAACCTGATCCGGCACCATCTTGCCCTTGAATTCCTTCTCGGACATAATGATCATCTGGATCATATATTTCTCGGAGAGATCGCCGTAGCAGATGATATTATCTTCCCGCACGATCGGACGGTTGCGGTAGAGCACATAGTCGCCGTCCACGGTGGAGGTCACGTCTTTTTTGTCGATTGTCCAGTCAGCCATCACAATATTTCCTTTCTTCCTGTCACAGTATTTCGGGACGTCCTTGCTTATCAATTTATTATACACGTTTCCGTGACGGCTGTCAAGACTTTTTCGCCGTTACGACCGAAAACCTTTTATGATCCGTTCAAGTACACGCACGGCCGTTCGTACTTCCGATTCCGAATTCACAGCGGAAAAACTCACGCGCACGGTTCCGCTGTCAAGCGTTCCGAGTGACTCGTGTGCCATCGGTGCGCAGTGATAACCCGTGCGGACACAGATACCCGCTTCTCCGAGCAAACGCCCGATCTCCGACGGTGAAGCACCATCCACCGTAAAACTGACGACCGAACCGTCCGTCTTCCCGTGAAAGTGAAGGCCGTCGATTTTTGATGCGTCGTTGACGAATGCAGCGGCAAGCGCTTCCTCAGTGCGCCGGATTCTGGCAAGTCCGACAGACTGTACATAACGGATGCCCGCAAGCAGTCCCGCAATCGCCGGTGTAGCCGTCGTCCCCGGTTCCAACCGCTCAGGCAGGCTCACCGGCATCGTTTCATCGAGCGAGCGGATTCCTGCTCCGCCTTCGATGATCGTGCGGTAAACGGCATCCTCGCGCGTCAGGAGCAGCCCCGTTCCCATCGGGCCCATAAGCCCTTTATGCCCCGGCAGGCAGAGCGCCGTGATCCCGTCCGCTTCTATATCAATCGGCAGATGCCCCGCGCTCTGTGATCCGTCCACAATAAAGTCGATCCCGCGTTCCCGGCAGAGCGCCCCTATCTCACGGATCGGCAAAACGTGCGAGCAGATATTCGACTGATGCGTGGCGATAAGCATCGTCGTTTCCGGCCGCAGAGCAGCCTGAATTGAGGCGAGAGTTTCTTCCGTCGTGCCGTCTGTATCGTAGAAATCCACCGTACAGAGTCCGCACCGTACAAGCGCCATAACCGGGCGATAAACGGCGTTGTGGACGTAATGGTCGACGAGTATATGCCCGCCTCTGTGCGCCAGTCCCTTAATGGCCATATTGAGGGCTTCCGTTGCATTCAGCGTGAAAACAACCGCCTCCGGGCTTCCGTTGAAGAGAGACGCCGCAGCCTCCCGGCAATCGTACAGAAGCCGCGACGACGCTTCCGCCAACGGATGCGAGCCTCGACCGGGATTTCCGCCGCATTCGCGCAAAGCCCGCAGCATAGCGTTCCCGACAGACGCCGGTTTCGGCCAGCTCGTCGCCGCCTGATCGAGATAAATCACAGATTCTTTCATGCTCTGCCGCCTATCACATCGCCGTAGCGGATACCCCGTGCCGTAAAAATCCGTTTCAGCCGTTCCACCTCCGAGCACGGAACGCTGATCCCGACCGAGCATCCGTGTCTCGTTACCGTCGGATCAATCGAAACTACGACCGCATAGATTTTTTCAGACAGAGCCGCCCTTCTCGCACGCTCCGCCGCCGTCTGACTTTTCATTGCCATGATACACATCCTGTTATCTTCCTCCTTCCGGACGTCACACGTATTATCAGTATATGTGCTCTGCGGGAATGGTGCTTCATGATTGACAAGCGGCGACGATTAGACTATAATAAGGACAATAATAATGGGTTAAAAATCGAAGGAGGCGCGCGGATGGAGGAATACGAGGTCGAGATCATCGACATGAACGAAGACGGGATCGGGATTGCCCGCATCGACGGTATGGTCCTCTTTATCCCGGGGCTCGTGACCGGCGACCGTGCGCTCGTTTCCGTGACGGAACGGCGGCGAAATTTTGCCAAAGGGACGCTCGTAGACCTGATTCGCCCGTCGGAGAGCCGCATCCGGCCGCTCTGTCCGTTTTCTTCCCTCTGCGGCGGATGCACACTCTCGCACATTACGTTTGAGGAAGAAAACGCCGTCAAAAAGAAGACGGTCATGGCCGCGCTCCGACGTGCGGGACTTGATTATTCGCTTGTATCCGACACGATCAGCACGCCCGAGCGAACGGGTTACCGCAACAAGATCGCCGTCCATTACGACCGCGAATCGCGCACGTTCGGGTATTGCCGTGCGCAGACGAATGAGGTGCTTCCGTTTGACGGCTGTCTCCTCTGTCCGCCCGTTTTCAGCGACATCATCCGCGACGTGAACGATGGGATGCCCTCCGCCGATGCGTGTTCGCCGACTGAATTGCAGATCCGCTCCTCCGCAGACGGCGTGACGGTATCGCTTTACACGGAGACACGGCAGACTGAGGCATTTGATTCATTCAGGCGGGCACTCATGGAACGATTCCCCGCCGTTTGCGACGTTCTGTGCTTCGCGTCTGATGAAAAGGCATCCGACAATAAAGCCTATTTCACCGATCAGATCGGATCGCTTACGATGCGCTTTACGACGGAGGCGTTCCGGCAGGTCAACCGATCTGCGTTTGAGCGGCTGCTCACCGAACTCTGCCGACTGGTGGGAGAGCGTCCGTTCAGAGGCGGTGCGGATCTCTACTGCGGCTCTGGCATCATCGGTCTGACGCTCGCCAAAGCCTTCCCGGGTACGCAATTCGACGGGATCGAGATCAATCCCGATGCGATCGAGGACGCACGCTGCAACGCACAACTGAACGGGATCGGAAACATCCGCTTCTTCTGCGGCGACTCGTCTCTCTATCGAGCCAAAACCGATCGGCAGCCGGAGTTGATCGTGGTCGATCCGCCGCGCGCCGGTCTGTCTCCGAAAATGCGGGAGGAACTTGCCGTCCTGCATCCCGAGCGGATCCTGTACGTTTCCTGCAATCCGCAGACGCTCGCACGGGACGCCGCCGCGCTTTATCAAGCCGGTTACACGCTGTCGGACGTAATCCCCGTCAATATGTTCCCGATGACGAGGCACGCGGAGACGGTATGCCAGATGTCTCGAGCCAGGTTATGACAACAGAACTATTGTCAGAGTTTAAAATTTAATTTGTTATTCAATGCAGAAAATAGTTGTGGAGAAAATTATGATCAAAAATATCGCAATCGTCAGTCTTTCAAGCGGGATCATGGGAGAACCGTTTATACAGTTTGAGGTAGAGATCGGACTTCGCAGACTTAAGGAATTCGGCCTGAATGTAAAGTTCATGCCACACGCGCTCATGGGACTTGAATATGTCAAAGAACACCCGGAAAAACGGGCGGAAGATCTTTTGGCAGCATTTCAGGATCCGGAAATAGATATGATTTTATGTGCCATCGGCGGCGATGATACCTATCGTTTGCTGCCGTATCTGTTCGATCATAATGAATTGGCTGATTCAGTGACAGACAAGGTATTTCTTGGCTTCTCAGATACTACCATCAACCATCTGATGCTTCACAAGGTTGGACTGCGTACTTTCTACGGCCAGGCGTTCCTTTCTGATATCTGCGAGATCGGCCCGGAAATGCATCCGTATACTCTCAAGTATTTTAACGAGTTGATTACAACCGGTCGGATTCGAGAAATCACGCCCAGCGATATCTGGTATGAGGAACGATGTTCATTTGCACCAGATCAGGTAGGAACACAGACGCCTTCCCATACCAATCAGGGATTTGAATTACTGCAAGGCGCTTCGGTATTCAAGGGAAAAATCCTCGGCGGGTGTATTGATTCCCTGTACGATTTCTTCAATGGAGACAGATATGCAGAAATGCCCGATTTATGTAAAAAATACCAGCTCTTCCCCACTACACAGGAATGGAAAGGTCGAATTCTGCTGTTGGAATCCAGCGAAGAAAAGCCGACACCCGAAAAATACCGTCAGGCGTTGGAATACCTGAAGGAAACAGGCATATTCGATGTGATCTCAGGTGTGCTGGTTGGAAAACCCATGGACGAGACATATGCAGATAAATATAAACAATTGTTAGTTGAAGTCATCGATAAACCTGATCTTCCACTTGTCTTTAACGTAAACATTGGTCATGCCATGCCACGCTGCATTATACCCTTTGGAGTCAATGCAATCGTTGATACGGAAAAGCAGATTATTCGATTTGCTGACTGACTGTCAAATCCCGGTTTGTCGGGTCGATATGTTTCCGTGTTGTGCGACATTCACGGAATCGTCTCAACCCATGTGGAGACGGTAGGATTGGCGAACAGAAAACGGGGAGAATGAGTAAAAAATGAACAAAAAATGTGAACAGACAAACAGAAAACTGTATTTTGACATTATTCGTATCGTGGCGCTTTTGTCAATCGTTATGACCCATATCTCTGCCAATATCGTGATCGGTTTTCCCGATTCGACAAAAACGGAGTTTATCGTCGGCAATATATTCAACGGGCTGTCCAGAGTCGGCGTTCCGCTGTTTGTTATGCTCAGCGGCGCCCTGCTTCTGAATGAAGACAGGCCTTTTTCCGTCAAACGCTTTTACAGAAAATCGCTTTTATGGATGGCGCTGCTTCTTATTGGCTGGCTTGCGGTGTATGGTGCTTTCTATGCATTTCTTATGCCAATGCTTGTCGGAGGACAGCCGAGCTGGCAGGCATTTTCGGATTATGTGTTTACATTCAAGGGTACGAATTATCCGCATCTATGGTATATGTTCATGATTGTGGGCGCATATCTGTTCATTCCGATTTTACGCCTGTTTGTCAAAAGAGAAAACCGTAAATATATTTTTTGGATGATCGTAGGATCTGCTGTTATTCAGTTTGCAGCTAAAACGGCAGACATCCTTTTGAGTAATACTGCCGTCATTTCCGTATCGGGGTTCCTGGGAAAATTCCATCTGGAATTTTTGACCGGGTACATAGGGTATTTTCTGCTGGGATGGTATCTGTCGGAATACGAAATTAAAAAATCGCACAGAAGCATTTTATATGCAGTTACGGCAGTCACAATCGCTTTCAGTATTTTTGCAACGCAGCATTGGATCGCGGTTATTCCGACGATTCGCGGAAACCTGTATCATGAATTGACACTGCCGCCTTTTATTTTCGGCACAGCGGTCTTTGTGTTGATAAAGGCGCTGTGCAATGGACGAATTACCGATTCAAATCTGATTATCAGGCTTTCGACAAATTCTTTTGGCGTATACATGATCCACGTGCTTTATCTTGAACTGTTCACACAAGTCTGGTTTCCGTATAATGGAGCCTCGATCGGAGTATCAGCGTATATATTGCTGTCATATTTGGCCGTCCTTTCCTTGTCCTTTATCACAGTGTGGATAGTTGGAAAAATTCCGCATATCAAAAAAATTTTCTACCTGAAATGAACTGTACAGGCAGACAATGGCAGGCGTCAGCAAGCTGCTGCCCACCGATATTTTTGTTTGCCCTGACGGTAACAGTTGTGACAATGACCTGAAAAATCAACGGCATTGTCACGAGGCACGTGGAGACAGCGGCACAGCTCGTCCGCTGATAAGAGACTATATACGGAGGTTATTATGAAAAACGGTATCACGCCGGATCCCGAAAAACTTCATCCGATCACGGGTCTTGATACGATGATTTACGTCAAGCCCGCCGTCACGAATCCGAATATCATCGTCGGCGACTTCACCTACATCAGCGACCGGGATTTTGAATCGCACGTTACCCATCACTACGATTTCATCGGCGATAAGCTGATCATCGGAAAATTCTGTCAGATCGCCGCCGGGGTGACCTTCGTCATGAACGGCGCCAATCATCAGATGAATGCGGTATCGACCTATCCGTTCTACGTCATGGATGGCTGGGAGGAAGAAGCGCCGCCGCTCGCCGATCTGCCGATCAGGGGCGACACCGTCATCGGAAACGACGTATGGATCGGTCAGAACGCGACGATCCTCCCCGGCGTACATATCGGAGACGGCGCGATCATCGGGCTCGGCAGCGTGGTCGGCTCTGACGTGGAACCGTACACCATCGTTGCGGGAAATCCCGCACGCCCGATCCGCCGCCGCTTTGACGACGAAATGATCGGCCTGCTCGAACAATTACGCTGGTGGGATAAGCCGATCGACGAGATAAATTCGCTCATTCCGCTGCTTACGTCCGGCGATACCGAATCGGTGCGTGCGGCAATCAAATCCAAGCTCTATTTATCACGATGAATCGAGGGAAAATCAATGAGAATCGGTGTATCGTTATCTTATACGTGGCTCCGCGACGGCGGCAATGACTTCGGAGACAGAGAGTCGTTTTTCGCTTCGCTTTATGAATCTGACGTAGCTTCGATCGAACTGCGAGCCGTTTTTGCCGGTGAATCGCCGGAAAACGTCGCGCGTGTCGCCAACGAATTATGGGATCGCGGATTCCGCATCAGCGTACACGGCGCGATCCGGCATCTGGATCATGCGGCAGACGATCTGTTCGGACCGCTTTCGCTCGTTCTGGCTCATATGCGGCAGAAGGAACTCGTCATCGTCGTGCATCCGCCGGTAACGGACGATCTCCCCGGTCTGCTTCGTTCCCTATCCGCGGAAATCGAACGTCGCCGGATCCCCGTAAAGATTGCGCTTGAAAACAACCGCAAGATGCCTGACGGAACGCCCGGCGACAGTGCCGCGCTCGTTGCGAAAGCCGTATGCGAAGCCAATGCGCCCCACGTCGGGATCTGCTTTGACATGGGACACTTTTACTATCACGCCATCAAGAACGTCGGCGACCCTACGCTCTTGCCGTCCGAAGATTTTCTCAAAAACGTCATCCACACGCACATTCACGGCACGCTCGACGGGAACACGCATTTTCCGCTGACGGAAGATTACGAGCTGCCCATCGAGTCCTACGTTGACGCGCTCGGCATCGGATACAAAGGACTGTACAATCTCGAACTTGAGCCTCCGCGGTTCGCCGATCAGATGGAAGCGACTCCGGCCGTTCTCGAAAGCGTGCGGACGCTCACAGCAGCGGTCTCCTACCGCCGGATGCTGCTCAACGATTTCGAGGCGCATTTCGTTGAACGGATGCGTGCAGCTGTTACGGTTTGGGACGGCAACGACAACGCCGTTTCGCAGATGAACTGCTCCTCCTACTGTCTCCGTTACGCAGGCGTCAATATCGCCGTTGATCCTTCGATCCGCATGGCCATACAGCTGACCGACGCGGCGGATCACCTGAAGGAATGCTTCAAAAAAGCGCAGTACATTCTCATCAGCCACGAGCACGACGATCATTTCGAGAAAGAAACGGTCGAAAAACTGCACGGAACCGGCATAACCTGGGTGATCCCGTATTACCTTGCCGATCAGGCTCATTGTTTCGGCCTGTCGGACAGCGAAATTCTGTGGGCATACGACCGCGAGCCGCTGACGCTTGACGGCGTGACCGTTACGCCCTTTGCAAGCCGACACTATCGTCCCGGCACGAAAAAAGGCGTGGCCGAATACGGGTATTATTTCACGGCACAGGGTGCTCCGTCGCTCCTGTTCCCCGGCGACATCCGGGATTACAGCGTTGAAACGATGCCGGAAGGCTTTCGCGGCGTGGACTGGCTGTTCGCGCACGTATGGCTCGGCGACTTCGTCTGTCTCAAGACGCACTACGAACCGTATGACAGCGAAATGACGGCGTTCATGACGGCGTTCGAGCCGAAAAACGTGATCTTCGGACACATCTACGAAAGCGGACGGCGTGACACTGCTCTCTGGCGACGAGAACACGCGGCGTACATCGGCGACTGCATCAGGGCAGCACGGCCGGGCACCCGCACGTTTGTTCTGCCGGCAGGAGAGACGATCAAACTCTGACTGAACACAAAAAACCGGGTCACTTGACGGTGATCCGGCTTTATTTTTGTTGTGACGATTATTCGTCGTCGGGCATATTTTCCCAGTTGTGGTAAACTTCCTGCACGTCGTCGTTTTCATCGAGGTGATCGAGCATTGCAAGCATATTCTTGATGTCGTCCTCGTTTTCGAGCGTGACGTAGTTCTGCGGAATCTTCGTCTCTTCGGCAGATTCGACTTTATATCCGAGTTTTTCGAGCTGTTCGCGGATGGCGTACACGTCGTCGGGTTCGGTCGTGATCTCGAAGGAATCTTCGTCAGAGGAGAAGTCCTCGGCGCCCGCTTCGAGTGCGGCTTCCATCAGCGCGTCTTCGTCTGCCTTTTCGTTGTCTTCGCGGAGCAGGATGATGACGCCCGTATCGTCGAACATATAGGACA